>DMUD01000065.1:9210-9429 GCA_003476475.1 Cytophagales bacterium
AAAAAAACATTCCCTTTTTTATTAATCCACTCAATTAACGAAACCCTGTATTTACACAATATAGACCCAGTCAAAAAAAGTGGAAAGTAATATAATGTAGCAAAGTCGGGATATATTTTAAGTATACCAGCCATGAGTCCAATTTTATATAGGATAAACTGACTTAACAGAATAACAATACAACCAACCAAATCCAATCTTTTTAAAACATAAACAAAC
>DMUD01000065.1:9715-10039 GCA_003476475.1 Cytophagales bacterium
ATCTTTTTAAAACATAAACAAACAAGGGAATTAAAATAGATAGTTTAATTTCAATTGGCATTGTCCAAAGGGAAGGTATTAAATTTAAATATGGATTTAGCAGCTTATATACATTAAATAAATTTGCTCCGACAAATGATTCCCCCATGAAGTATTTTGCGGCGTAACCAAAATGAGTTGCATTTGAAAAATCATAAAGCGTATATTTTACAATTAATGCCAAGGTGATAACAGCGGCAGTTGGGAGGTAAATCCGCAGAATTCTTTTAATTGAGAAAGATAAAAAAGTGTATTTTGAAATGTCTTTTGAAAAAAAAGGAATGG
>DMUD01000065.1:10279-10703 GCA_003476475.1 Cytophagales bacterium
CTTTTGAAAAAAAAGGAATGGCAAGAACAAAGCCACTAAGAACAAAAAAAAGCTTTACCGCACTAGAACCTGCCCATAGAAAATTAATGGGCGAATATACAATATGAAATAATATTTTATTTTTGGATGGTTCAAACATGTTCATGTAAACCCATTCCCAATTTGGAATGCACTGAAGTGCATGACCTAAAACAACTTGTAAACAGGCCAAACCACGAAGAGTGTCAAGTACATGAAAGCGGTTTTCTTGAAGCATAAAAAGTTTAAGAAAAAATCAGACCTGTAAAGTTAGTATTTTTGCACCAAATAGAATGTCTACCTTTATATGAACTGTGTTAAAAAAATACAATTGATTTTTTTGGTGCCCATTTTTGTGGCCTGTAATTCTTCCGAAACCCAAAGTTTAATGCAACAAGGAACTGAG
>DMUD01000026.1:0-173 GCA_003476475.1 Cytophagales bacterium
AACACCAAACGAATGGGGCAGGCTTTGAAAAAATGTGGGTATTTTCAGCAAGTTTTGAGGACTGGTTCAAAGACCATTCGTGCCTATGAGATAAAAATCAAAGGAAGTGTAACAAGTTATAATGTTGACAATCAATTAGATACTTTTTAAATGTTACAGATTACACACATTTT
>DMUD01000026.1:523-3653 GCA_003476475.1 Cytophagales bacterium
GTGTGTGTGTGTGTGTGTATAGTGTAGTAAGTAAAATAATTATATTAATCTGTAACGTGTAACATAGTAACTAATAACCAATAAAATCAAGTGTCTCACATCTGCGACACATCAAAAAATCTGTAACAATAAAATTATGTTAAGAGAATACCAAAAAAAAGCAATAACATTAATTGAGGGCAATCAAAATAAAAACATCGCTCTGCAAATGCCAACCGGAAGTGGCAAAACTTTTACTTTTTGCGAAGTCGCTAAAAGGCATTACGCAGAAAACATTACAAGTGTGCTAATATTGGTGCATAGACAAGAATTACTACAACAAGCAAAAAATAGCCTTGGAGAACGTTGTTTTTTAATTGAAGCAGGTGTAAAATCAATACCAAATGATTATGCCTACTATGTCGGAATGGTGGAAACAGTTTCAAGGCGAATAAAAATATTGCCTAATTTTGGATTGGTAATTATTGATGAGTGTCACATCGGTAACTTTAAAAAAATGCCATTCTTTGAGCAAGAACATTGCAAAGTGTTAGGAGTTACTGCAACACCAATAAATGAATACCCATTGGCAAACTACTATGCTGAACTATTGCAACCAGTTACCATTACTGATTTAATTGATAACAATCATTTACTTGATTGTGATGCCTACGGATTTGCATCTGATTTAGTAGCTGCACAAAAGTTTAAAATTAAAGGCGGTGAATTTGATGAAAAGCAAATGGAGGAATTTTATAGCAGCGAAAAAATGGTTAATAATGTAATCGAAAGTTACTGGAAACTATCAGCAGGTAAAAAAACGCTAATATTTAATGTAAATTTAAAACACAACGATGCAGTTTATACTTCCTTATTATTTGAGGGCTTGAATGTTTATAGCATAACTGGTGAAACTGAAAAAAAAGAACGTGCTGAAATCCTGCAAAAATTTAAAGAAGAACCTGATGCAATAATTTGCAATGTTGGTGTGTTGACTGCAGGTTTTGATGAGCCGACAATTGAAACGATAATACTTAACAGAGCAACAAAGTCATTATCATTATATTTGCAAATGATTGGCAGAGGTAGCCGACTAAGTGAAAACAAAAGCAAATTTACTGTGATTGATTTGGGAAAAAATACTGCAAGGCATGGCCAATACACCGACTTTTTTGATTGGCAAACATATTTTAAAAATGGCACTAAAAAAGAAAATAAAAGTGTTGGAATGTCACCAGTAAAGGAATGTCCAAACTGTGGTCATCTTCAGCATACAAGAAAAGTAAAATGCGAAAGTTGTGGTCACGATTTTGAAGAGGAGAGAAAAGCACAAGAAGCAGAAGAGCAAATAAAACAACTTGTAAAACTAACCAGAGAAAAACCTATGAATATACCTACACAACATTTATTTCAATTAGCCGAAGAGCGTAGTTGGAACCCATACGGAGTATTGCATAAAATAACTGAACACATCATTGCGTACGAGTTAAAACATTCGCCAATAACAACGCATGAGCATTCAGTTAAAATGGCAGGTGAGCAGTTATCTGTTTGGTGTAAAAAATATGAGAAGCAAAATAATAGTTGGCATCAAGATTTTATTGTAAATTTGTTAAATGCAAAAAGAAAAGAAGCAGTCGGAGGATAAAATACAAAGTGATTGTTACGTATGGTTTCATAACACTTACCCAACTTTGCGTGGGCTGCTATGCTATAACCTTAACAATTCAAAAAACAAAATTGATGGCGCAAGGAATAAAGCAAAAGGTCTAATAGCTGGCAGGTCTGATATGGTGCTTTACTACCAATCAAAAGCGTTTATGATTGAATTCAAGACATCTGATGGTGTGCAATCAGCAGGGCAAAAAGATTGGCAATGGTTGGTTACAAGCAATGGATTTCAATATCACATCATTAGGTCACTACCAGAGTTTCAATCACTAATATTGAGCATATTAAAATAATACTTATCTTTGTGCTATGAAAGCCGATGACAAAACGCCCAAAAAACGCCCATTAAAACCGTTTAAAGGAGCAGTTGATGGAACACCATTTACAACTACCAACCAACCAAGCCCAGAAGCAAAGAGCAAAGGTTGGGAGGCAAGGCGCGCGGAAAGGTTACTGACTCAAAAAATTATTGAAAAACTAACGGGCGCCAACAACCTGGAGGATTATGTCGATAGTTTATTTAACAACGCTAAGATGGGCAATGCTAAGGCCATTGACACATTGAATAACGGAATAGAGGAACAAATAACTAAAACCGAAACAACCATCACCGACACGCGACCACCATCAACTGTCACGATGCCTGATGGAACTAAGATTGAAATTTAATGAATGTTGATTTACAAGCCAATCCAAAGCAATACGACTTTTACATTCAAGCAATGGCAGCGGCACAAGGCGCGACAGAGAAGCGCAACTTGCTTTATGGTGGCGCTATTCGTGGTGGCAAGTCATTTATTTGCGCCACGATCTGTTTGCGGTTGGCATCAATGTATCCAAACAGCAAGTGGCATGTTATCCGTTCCGACTTTCCTAAGTTAGTTAAGACAATCATACCGACATTTGAAAAGATAATCGATGGGTCACCATATTTTAGGTGGTCACGCGATAAGTCAAACTACTTCTTAGAAAACACTAAGACCAAATCAAAAATATTTTTTATGGCTGAGAACATAAGCCATGACCCCGAGTTGAATGCTTTTTTAGGACTTGAAACAAATGGAATATACTTTGAGCAAATTGAGGAATTGAGCAAGAAGTTATGGAATATCGGCAGCTCACGCGTTGGCTCATGGTACATTGATAAGATGCCAACCCCTTTGATATTAGCAACGTTCAATCCAACACAAACGTGGATTAAGGATGAGATACATATTCCTTACTTAAAAGGCGAATTAGGCCCCGAGTTTTACTATCAGTTAGCGTTGCCAGATGACAATGCATTCGTAACCGATGAGCAACGAAAAGTATGGTCACGTATGGATGAGCGTTATAAGCGGCAGTTTATCGGTGGCGATTGGACCAACTTCGATATGGATGGCAACCGTTGGGCTTATGCTTACGATTCGACTAAACACCTTAAGCCCGTTGAGTTAAACAAACAACTGCCCATCATTCTTAGCTTTGACTTTAACCGTAA
>DMUD01000070.1 GCA_003476475.1 Cytophagales bacterium
GTTCAATTGAACATGGCGAAAACTCCCGTCCGATAGTTTTATTTTCACCTTTCCGCCTATGCACAAAGGGTGTTTGTCTTGTGTTATCTGGTAACCCTTAGGAAGATCGGGGTAAAAATAGTTTTTACGTGCATATTCGTTGTATCGAGATATTTCACTGCCGCAGGCCAACCCTATTTTAATGGAAAAATCGACAGCAGTTTTATTTGCCTTTGGCAAAGCACCTGGATGAGCCAAGGTGATGACCGAAACATTGGTGTTGGGCATGTCGCCAAACTCGGCCGAATCGGCTACGAAAGCCTTGCTTTTTGTCAACAACTGGCAATGCACCTCAAGGCCTATTACGGGTTGGTATTTATCTCTCAACGACATTTCGGAATCTATTTTTTGAGTATGTATGCAAAGATATAAAACAGCAGCCCTAACGGAAACAAAAAAGCCTAAGTGTGGGCATCTATAGGTCAATTGTCCGAAAAAATCGTTTTATCGGAATAGTAAACCTAATAATTTTTTCACCTTTTCCGTGTAGGCCTCCAAGTCATTGGCTTCTAAAAGGCCCGAATCGGAATGAATAAGTAAACTATTATTCACGCATTCAACGAAAATATTGTTTTCAGTCTCGAAAAAACGAATCAAATCGTCGGAAAAAAGACTCCTTACCTTGTTGGGAGCATTACTGGTCAAAAGATATCGCTTGGAGAAGAGCGGGTAATTCTTGAAATCGATGTCTTGACTTGCAGAAAAGCCCAACAAATCGAGCAAACCTTCTTTTTCGAGCGAAAAATCGGGGAGTTCATTTCGTATGCCCGACACATACACCACTGTCATATTGCGTCCCATTTTAGTAAGGTAAGCGCCTTCTTCCAAATATATGTCGGCAAAGAAATAGTTGTAATTATCGGTACTTCCCACAAGCAAATTTTCAATCGTTTTGGCTTTTCGTGCAATCATAAAAGGCGATAAGCTTAATTTAACCATTTTGGATTTAATTCTCTCCTCAAATTCCAATCCATTTGCCATGGCATAATCGGCAAGTTCTTGTTGGCGCTTGTTTAGCGTGTTGCGCGTTATGATAGAGGGATTGTTCAGATATGTGCGTAAAGAAAACGGATGCAAGGAAGAATAATGATGATTTTCAAAGCCGATTAATGAAATGTGGCCTCCATTGTCATGAAAATCTTCTTCGTAACGGTGCAACATTTCCATAAAAGTATGGTCTATGAGTCTTGATTCGGCAAAATCGAGGGTGACATTGGCAGTATTAGGAATTAAATCAAATTGCTTTTTGAAACTTATCAAGTTTGAAAATGTAGCAGGGCTCGTAATCTTCACTTCGTACAAGTCTTGCCCTTTTTTCTCCACCTGTGCTTTTATAGAAAACATGGTATTAAAAGAAGCTCCATTCATCAATTCAATGACTAATTTGATAAAGATGCCAGCAAAAACACCCACCAGCAAATCGACAAAGAGAGTAAAAAAGATCGTTGTGGAAAAAATAATCAACTGCTCCGACCCTATTTTGTAGGTATTGATAAATTCTTTAGGCGAAGCCAAACGATACCCCACTCCTATGAGCAAGGCTGCAAGGGCCGCATTGGGTATCAATTCCATCACAAAAGGAATGGCAATGACTGACAATAACAAAAATACACCATGGAAAAAATTGGCCCAGCGAGTTTTGGCTCCATTGTTTACGTTGGCCGAACTGCGGGCCACTTCCGAAATCATGGGCAAACCACCCAAAATGCCCGAAAGGGTGTTGCCCAAACCCACGGCAATCAAATCTCTGTTGGTATCGGATTTTCTTTTATGTGGGTCTAAACCGTCTATAGCTTTTACTGTAAGCAAAGATTCGATACTGCCTATGAGCGCAAAAAGAATCACATATTTGACGAAAATGCCCGTTTGATGCCAACCTGAAAAATCGACATTTATTTTAACCTCGTCCATAAATTTGCCCACTTTCACCATGGCATAGGCAGGCTCTGTACCTTTGAAATCCAACCACATTGCCAAAGGAATGGCCAACAATAGCACAATTACGGGCGATGGAATGCGTTTGATGAAACGGTTATTGATATTGGGCAACCCAAACACGATAACAAGTCCCAATACACCAATGAGGGCAATTTTGGGATTGGCGTTCATGATACTATTTGGAATCATTTCGTACAGTTCCAAGGGTTCTTTGCCTTTCAGTGTGGCTGGGTCTATGCCCAGTAACGTATGAATTTGTTTTGAAAAAATAATCAGACCGATAGCGGCCAACATGCCGTGAATGACCGAATTGGGGAAAAATTCGCTGAGCGAACCCAGCTTTAAAAGGCCAAACAAAATTTGTATAACACCTGCTACCACTATTGTGCCCAAGGCTAAATGCCAACCATGCAATGGGTCGGGGTTTCCGGCGCCAAATTCATTTACAGCTCCCGCCACTATCACAATTAGTCCCGCCGCTGGGCCTTTGATGGTCAATTTTGATCCTGCCAAAATACTGACCACCACTCCCCCAATAATGGCAGTCAACAAGCCCATAACTGGTGGAAATTCGCTTGCTTTGGCAATACCCAAGCTCAATGGCATGGCGATAAGGAAAACCAAGAAACCAGATAGTGCATCCGAGCGCCAGTTTTCTTTTAAACCTGCTAAATAGTCGGCCGGAAGGTTCTTATTTGAATGATTTCTCATGGATAGGAGCTTGAAAATTCTTGCAATATTATGGTTTAAGAAAAATTAATCAATTAAAATGCTGTTAAACACCCTTGGCAACTCGCCATAGCTTACAATTCTTTAAGTTTGTAGTTCGTTTAAGCACTATGTACCAAGAAAAAAAGATTCTGTTTGTTTGTTTAGGTAACATTTGCCGCTCGCCTATGGCCGAAGCTATTTTCAACAAACTGGCCGAAGATAGGTCTTTGCATCATGTATTCAAATGCACCTCGGCGGGTACTGCTGGCTACCATATTGGCGAACTACCCGATTATCGCACACGAATGGTGTGCGAAATGAACGCTGTGACCCTAAACCACCGTGGTAGAAAAATAGGCCATGATGATTTGGCTGAATTCGATTTAATTTTGGCAATGGACAGCTCGAACGTACGAGACATTATACACCTATTGAAGGTAAAAGAGGAACACAGCGACAAAATAAGGCTATTGCGCAGCTTTGAACCCGATGGCGAAGGCAAGGAAGTACCCGACCCCTACTACGGCAATTTGGACGATTTCAAAAATGTGTACGAAATGTTGCTTAAAAGCTGCGGCCATTTGCTCGATGAACTGACTTCGACAAATTAACTGCTTAGGCTTTTTTTACCACTGTACCCAATTCCTTGTCTATTTTTTGCTCTTCTTCTTTTAGCGCCATCAATAATTTCAGTGATTTCATCTGTTCGTCGTGGTTGTCGGACAATAAACCTTTTTTCGTCTCGCCAATCATTTCCAACAATCGTTTTTGTTTCAGGCGCAACACCGCATGAAAAGCTACTATCGCCAACTCTTCGTCTTTTTGGGGTATAAAAATGGAATATTTTTTTTCCCAGTTTGGACTTATTTCTGCAGTGCCCGACAATAGGTCGCAAGCCAACTGACGAATGTCTCCGTCTTCATGTTTTAGAAAAAAATCACGCCCAAAATAACTGCTCGTTAGATTGTTTTTGGCTTCTTCAAGCACTTTGCCATAAAGTGGGGTCTTGAAGGTGAGTTCCTCCAGCTCATCTAAAAGATAGGCTTCAATTTTGGTATTTTCGTCTAGCATAACACCGGCATGCAATATCAGCAAACGTATCACCTCCAGTTCAGACTTGTCGATAGTGAAAGTGTCGGCTTCTTTTGGCTGAGCAAGAGGAGCTTCTGTTTTTTG
>DMUD01000230.1 GCA_003476475.1 Cytophagales bacterium
TCCATTCTATGTCCAGCTTCAACTGCCAACACCATCGTTACCGAAGAAACGATCAAAATGAAGGTCATTAAAGCAACATATAATAATGGGTATCCATGTCCTAAAAATGGTAACGAGTTAAACGTTTCTTCCCCAATTGGCCATGCCACTTGACAAGAGTGTCTCGTAAAACCATAAGAAATTAACAATCCACTAAATGTTAGCGCATCCGACACAAGGAAGAACCACATCATCAATTTACCATAACTTGTTTGAAAAGGAGATTCTTTTCCTCCCCACAGTGTTTTGGCGTCTAATTGTGCAGAATGTCCGGCCATTTTTATGAAAAATTTTTGTGCAAGTTTAGTGAATAAAAATCAAAAACACGAGTAAATAGAGCCATAATAGGCCTAAAAAATGCCAGAAGATACTACTTAGGCGAAGTGATAGGTGGTTTTGTGAAGAGAATTTGCCTGAAAATGAAGCAATTGCAACTTTGAGCAAATAAAGCAAAGCGATAATGACGTGAAGTAAATGCACGAAGGTGATGAGATACAAATAAGAAGATGCGGAATCAGCTGATTGCATGGCGCTCAGCATAAGGTGCGGCTTTAATACGGTGCCATTGTATTTCAACTGACGGTTCTCGTACTGTAGTTCTTTGCCCGAATAATATATCGTGAAATCTTTACCGTATTGACCTCTTGCAAAGAAATCGCCGCGTTTGTCACGGATATTTAGTGCGAGTTCACTTAAGCGCAGTTCATCTGTATAGGTGAATTGGGTGCTGTCATTAGCATAAAGTTTGCCTGATTTGTAAAGTACAGGACTACCGTTATAGAAGAGTTCAATTTTCTGATTGGTTTCTTTGAGACGCAGTGACGTCAGACGATTTGAGTTCTCAAATTGCTTAAAGAAACTTTGTACTTCTTTGAAGTCTTGGTCATTCATCGGTTTGCCATTGATGAGAAATTCGTTCCCATCGACAGCCACTAATTGGCCCTTATATTTGACTTCGTAATAATCTCCGTAACGGCCATTAGTAACAAGGATGTCATTAACAGGATTAATCCCTTGTTTAACAAGTTGTTTGTACCCTTGAAACTGGAAATAAATGAAGCCGAGCCCAAAAATGAGCGTAGCAGCCATGCCTAATTTAATTTGCCCTTGACGGTCTTTTTTAGCACTTTGAATGGCAAACCAAAAGGTCAAGCTACTCAAGGCAATAAAGAGGGTACTGAGGTAAAACCCTGACGGCATGGAGTATTTTAGCCAAAAGGATTTCCCCATTGATACATAATATCCGGAGGTGAGGCCGGCAAATAGCATAACGATACTGAAGATCCCGACATAGACGAGATTTTTCTTCATTTTCTCTTTGACTTCTGGATTTAGGTCATTATTCATGGCAGTTTATTTAAAATTTCAATAAAATTATCGGTGCGATCAAACACATAAATAAATTGGATGATCGGTAAATAAACAAACGAAGCGAACATGAGTTTACGCGCATCGGCAGTTTCACAACTATGATATAATTTATAAGATAAATAAAAGAACCAAATGCCTAATAAACTGGCGCTTATAAGAGTGATAACGCCGGTCCAACCAAGCAACCAAGGCATGAGGCTAAATGGGATGAGCGCTAGTGAGTAGGCCATAATTTGGAAGCCCGAAGCTTTGCCTTTCCCTTCTTTTGAGGGTAATAAACTAAAACCTGCCTTTTTGTAATCGTCATAGAGAACCCAAGCAATGGCCCAGAAATGTGGAAACTGCCATGTAAATTGAACAAAGAAAAGTACACCAGGAACAAAACCAAAGGCATCGGTTGCAGCAATAGCGCCTAAGAATGGTGGAATAGCTCCAGGAAAGGCCCCTACAAAAACGGCCCAAGGAGTAACCTGCTTCAGTGGCGTGTAGACAAAAACATAACTCAGAAAGGCAAGTAAACCGAGCACGGCACTTTTTAAATTGATAAGCCAGAGTAAATAAGTGCCGAATAAAAGGAACAAAATGACAATTATATAGGCTTCTCTTAGAGACATTTCACCGGTTGGTAGCGGCCTTCTATTGGTGCGGTTCATGATTTTATCTAGGTTGCGTTCCCAGATTTGATTGGCGCCATTAGATGCTCCGGTAACTAGTGTACCGCCAAGCATGAGGTAAGCTATTTCAGTGAGGTCTTTGCCACCTGCAAATAGATATCCGGTGAGTGCAGATAAGATCACTAAGAAAGACAAACGAAACTTGGTAAATACCAAGTAAGTTTTGAATTTTGATGGCTTTTTTAGTGGCGTTTCAGACATTGCTACAAAATTACGGAATCAGAAGCAAAGGGTTCGAATTATTCTTGGTAATATTCATTTTTAATGAAGTATTCAAGTAGCGCTTCTTTAAGCAGATGTTGTTGCTGTTGATGGTTCAGCGAAGGAAGTTGCTGATTGAGTGTGAAATGTGGCCACAAGTCGGCATCTCTTCCTTCAAATGTATAATAGCCATACGGCTCAAGGAGTGTGCAAATGGCAATATGCATTAACTCCATTTTTTGCTGTTTAGAAAACGTTTGGTGCCCCATCCCTAATTCATTGACACCTACTAGAAATAAAAAGGCCGACATGTCCATTCCAGGGCCGAAGTCTTTTTCTAGGTGTTTTTGAAGTTTTTGAAAGCGGAGTTCGATATCGTGATCCATGGTGCAAAAATACGCATAGAACGGCGATTGTAGGCAACAAAAAAGGGGCCTCTTTCGAAAGCCCCTCCTTTTCATCAATCAACTTCTTATTTTTTCACAAATTGCTTGCTGCTATTACCTGCAGTAGTTACAACTTGGATAGTGTAGATACCTGCTTTGAGGTCTTCTACGCTGATTTCTTGAGTAAGACCGTTGCCAACAAATG
>DMUD01000289.1 GCA_003476475.1 Cytophagales bacterium
ATATCCCATTGGTAACTATCCAACAAGGATTTCATCGAAAGTCGAAACGATTGAATATATTTTAATGCATTTAAAAGGTTGTTTTTGTCTTGAATTCCATATTGGGCAAAAAAGGTACGGTTATACCAAGCATATTGTATCGCATCGAACTGAAGCGACAAGGGCAACAAGTAATGGAGGTGATGGCAAAAACTAGCAAGGGTATCGTATCTGAAATATCGGCCAATGGCTTTCGGCAGAGTATATCCGTTTGCGAGACGAGGTGAATCGCGCTGCAAATACAATTCTTTTACACTGATGCCAAATTCGCGCGTGTCGAAAAGCGCATTTTTAAATTCTTCGAGCTGCGCTACAGACAGGTCGATACGGCGGCAGGCTTCCAAATAATTTCGCTCCAAAAAAATAGTGTCAAGGCCGTTATTTTGCTGTTTGTACTCATCCAACTTGTCTATTTGCGATGCTATTTTTTCATAGATAAAACTTCGCTCGGTTTTGAAGTCGTGTACCAAAGCCACAAAATCGCCAAGCCCTACCGAGTGCAATCGCTGATATACCACATCCAAAGCGGCACGCTTTTGGCAAACCACTACCACTCGTTTGCCCCTGCTTATAAAATCGGACACCAAATTGCAAATGAGCTGCGATTTGCCAGTACCAGGTGGCCCTTGCACTACCAATGATTGGCCACTTTTAATTTGCCTAAGTGCATTTTCCTGAGAAGCATCCAAGGCAAATGGGGCATGCATGTCACTTTCCTTAATAGCGATTCCTTTTCGCAAAACATCTGTTTTGGTATTGAAAAATGCTTCGATTGAGTACGCACTAGTACTGTCTTGAGAGGATTCGGCGACTTCTTGTTTTGATATCAAAGCATCATAATCGGGCACCAAATAAGAACCTGCTTGGGGGAAAATACCCAAAACGGCCTCATTGAACAATTTGAGCTTTCCGTCTTGTGCCTCACTCTCAAAATCGGCCTTTTTGAATTCCTTGAAAGGAATGAGTTTGTCTACAAACAACTCGGAATTGAAGTTGATTTCCAACCGATGTAGTTTCATCCATTCGTACAACTGGGTACGAAACTCGCAGGCATCACGGCTAAATCCTTCAAAGGATGTTTCCACAAATTCTTCTGCCAAAGGCAACTGGTTGTAATGTTGCCAAGCCAATAGAAAACTTTTGTTGAAAGATACAGGCTCATCTTGGCGCTGTACCAAATGCCAGTTATTATTTTCCAACTGTAGTTCTACTGGGAAAAACAACAACGGGCAACGCACAAGACTTCCATCGGTGTATTTTCCGCGCACAAAAGGCCAGCCAACGTACAAGTCGCGGCTTCCGCTCTCCTCAAACAAAAAACGGTCTTTGCGCGCAATACGTTTTATATCCGAAGCAAGGCAGTTTACCAGCTCGTTTCGAGTATCCACCGCAGGGCAAAAAGAGATTTTTTTCTTGCCCGAGAGAAGTTGCTCAATAAGGTCGAAAGAAGGTTTGTTCCATATAAAATCAGCCCTGTGCAGGTCGAGATCATTTTCCTTGCTCAGGCGCAAAAGCAACAACGAACGATTGTTGCTGGAAAGATTGACCAATTTCTTTCGGTAGTTTTTTAACAAAGCATGGAACATAGGGTAAAGATAGGAATTGTTAAAAAGGTATTGGGTTTTACTGAATAGGTTTTAGGTTTGTATTGTTGGAATAGCTACCTACATGAATATTGTCCATTTTCAGCGCAAACCCGTTTCCCAAAGATATTTCAGTATTGAAAATTCATTTTCATCTATTCGAAATCAGTTGGCCTCGATGGGCGTTTCGGTTGAAGTATTTATTTGTCCGCACATAAGCCAAGGATTCTTGCCACGATTGCGTAATACCATCAGCGCTTTTTTTCACCAAAAAGACCTAAACCACATCACGGGCGACGTACATTACCTGAATCTTTTTTTCTCGAAAAAGAAAACAGTTCTGACTATACATGACCTTGTTTTCATGAAAAACCCTTCTGCCTTGGCAAGAAAGGTTTTGAAATTATTTTGGCTTACCCTACCCGCAAGCAAGAGTGCCTATATTACCTGCATTTCTCAAGCTACAAAAGAAGAGCTACTTATACACATCGATTTTCCTGAAGAAAGGATAAAAGTAATTCCTACCGTGGTCGAAGAACAGCTTTTCAACTTCACTCCAAGGAATTTCAACATCGCTTGTCCTGTTTTCCTTTTCATTGGCACCACACCCAACAAAAATTTGGAACGTGTGGCCCAGACTCTGAAAGGAATTCCGTGCCTATTGGAAATTGTAGGCCCTCTCTCGCAAGCACAAGAAAATGTACTTAATGAAAACAAAATTTATTTTAGACACGAAGTAGGGATAAGCAATGCCCGTATTGCAGAAAAATACCAAGAGGCCGATGTTTTATTATTTCCCTCGACCTACGAAGGGTTCGGCATGCCTATTTTGGAAGCGCAGCTTACGGGGCGCCCCGTCATCACATCCGATTATTCTGCCATGCGCGAGGTGGCTGGCGATAGTGCCTGTTTAGTCAATCCTTTTTCGGTTGAAAGCATAAGGCAAGGCGTATTGAAAGTAATTCAAGAAGATGAATACCGAAAAGAATTGGTAGAAAAAGGTACAGAAAACGTGAAGCGATTTTCGGCACATAATGTAGCAAAAATGTACTGGGCACTATACCAAGAAATGTATGCAACCCAACATTAGGGGCAAAAACTATTTTTGGTCACCCGTACCCGCAATACTATCGCGCATATCGGTATCGGCTTGCAGATTTTTCATTTTATAGTAATCCAAAACCCCTAAATTTCCGGCTCTAAACGCTTCGGCGATGGCTTTGGGTATTTCGGCTTCGGCCTGTATCACTTTGGCACGGGCTTCTTGTGCTTTGGCGCGCATTTCTTGTTCGGAAGCCACGGCCATTGCCCTGCGTTCTTCGGCTTTGGCTTCGGCCACTTTCAAATCGGCGTTGGCCTGGTCTATTTGCAATTTGGCCCCAATGTTGGCGCCCACGTCTATGTCGGCAATGTCTATAGAAAGAATTTCAAATTTAGTGCCAGCGTCCAATCCCTTTTCCAACACCAACTTGGAAATTTTATCGGGATTCTCGAGCACCTCTTTGTGCGAGGCCGAAGAACCAATGGAAGTCACAATCCCCTCTCCCACCCTAGCTAAAATGGTATCTTCTCCTGCACCTCCTACTAGTTGGGCAATATTGGCACGTAACGTCACACGGGCTTTGGCCACGAGTTGGATACCGTCTTGCGCCACAGCCGCCACATTAGGTGTATTGATTACTTGAGGGTTTACCGATGTTTGGACCGCTTCAAACACATCTCTACCCGCCAAATCTATGGCAGTAGCTTGCTTGAAAGACAACGCAATATTGGCCTTGTCGGCCGAAATAAGTGCTTTGATGACGTTGCCCACATTTCCACCAGCCAAATAGTGCGTTTCCAAGTCCTCGACAGTCAGGTTCAATCCTGCTTTGGTGGAGGTAATAAGATTGTTCACGATGAGACTTGGGGGTACTTTTCGTATGCGCATAAACACCAAATTGAACAAGCCAATTTTTACACCCGAAAAAAGGGCTGTAACCCACAACCCTACTGGTATAAAATAAAACAATATCCATAGGGCAACGAGACCAAAGAAAACGGCAAAAAGAATAACTAGCATACTCATGAGGTTATTTGTATATTTTGGGGGTTAAAATTCACTACTGCAGCTTGGCCATTTTATTTTTGACAACCTCTACTGCTTTTTTCATTTTCACTACTTCTACAGAGTCTTGGGTTTGTTCCAATTTATTCATCTCCAAGTCTTTAACCAATTTCAGAGAGTCTTGTTTGTTTTCTTGCAACCTAAGCAGCAAATCCTTTTTCTGTTCTACATTGCGTTCTTTTTTATTGCGAATTTTCTGTTCAGTAGCTATACTGCGCTCGTATTCCTTGGTGCTTTTGGCCAAGACCTCTTCAGCTTCGCTCA
>DMUD01000093.1 GCA_003476475.1 Cytophagales bacterium
GCATCGGGTTTTTCGAGTACAAAGTTCGATGCCAAGCATAAAATCATAATCGAAATGGCAAGCCCCCACGTGAATTTTTCTAGAATGTCGGTCGTTTTTTTTACACCTATTATTTGGTTGGAAGCCGACCCCATGGTAGCGCCAAGCCCTCCTTTTGAATTTTGAATCAATACTACCAAAATAAGTAGAATAGCTAGTATGACGATGAGGACAAGGAAAGCTGTAAACATTATTTATTATTTTCTAATTCGTTCAATTTGACGGCAAAGTAAGCACTTTTGTCGGGATATTTCAACATCAATTTGTGGTACACCGCTGTTGCCTTTTCGATTTTATTTTGTTTGACCAAAATTTGGGCATAATTCTCAGTAATTAGTTCTGTTTTTAGTAGCGTACTTTCCATCGATAAGTCGGTTGTTCTTTCGTTTAGAAGCAGGCTGGATGGTGTTGAAATTTTGGGTTGATTTTCTATGAACTTTTCAATTACATCCAATTGTAAGTGTTGGGTGGGTTTTGATTTGAAATGACGGTTTTGTTGCAAGTAATCAAGGAGAATATTCAGATTTGAGTGTCCCAATTCTTCGCCCCACCTACTTTCTGAACGTATGCTGTCAATATTTTCTTGAAGAAATAAGTCTTTGGTTGCCTCTGAAGATTGAGGTTTTTCAGTAGCAATTAAATTTGATGCTAAATAAGATTTGTTTACTCTCTTTCTTGTTTCCCTTAGTGTTTCTTCCAACTCTTCTAAAATCAAAATGTTTTTTTCGTTGGCAATAGGGGGGACAATGTTGGTTTCTTGTAATAAAAAGCCCTCTTCTCTTTCAACTACAGAAGTTTCAGATATTGGGTGTAACAAGTGGTGCAAAACTTTTCTGTCGAGCATGTAGGTGGAAGCCCTCTTTAGTTTTTGTGGATAAAGCATCGATTTTTTCTGACGGCTTTCTTGGGCCAACAAAACATATGCCGATTGGCAATAGGGGAAAGCATTAGCCAATTCCTCTAAAAGCACCGCCTCATTTTCAGAGATGTTTCCGGGAATGCTGACTAAACGCTCGAAAGTTGCCTTGTCCATGCCTTAAATTAACAAAGAAATTACCAATTGGCTACCGAAGCGTTGAAAATATCCAGTACAATTTGGTCGGTGATGGTTTCTACTTTCTGATTTTCAACCGTGCTCAATGATTGATTTAGGGTAAAATCGTCGTAAAACGAGAATTCTTTTTCATAGTTCAAAGACTCGTCTTTGGTGTTTGTAAATTTGGTTCGCACCCTAATAGTGAGGCGGTTTTGTTGTCCAGTCTGAAATTGGTTAGTGCCTTGTTGGGCGCCAACAGGGCCTAATGCATAACTTATTATACTTCCTTCCAATTGTAAGTCGCCGTTGGTTTTTACAAGTTTCAGGTTGGAGTTTTGCAAGAAATATTCTTTTAGTTTTTCGGTGAAATTTTGGCTAAGTATCGCAGGGCCTAAACCTGTTTCATTGGTATAGTTTCGAATAGAAATCGTTTTTATATCGGGTGAAATGGAAGTGCCAGTAAAGGAATAAATGCCACAACTGCTCAAACAGTAAAAGACAAAACCTAAAAACAAGGTGTAGGTTGTACGAGAAAGAAAAGATGAATACATGGTCTGCAAATTTCAGAAGAAATTTGCAGAAGTAAAATTTACTGAAAGTGGCTTTCTACTCAACTTCTTTGCAGCAGTTCCTTCCGATAGTTTTTCAGCAAGATGATAAAGAAGGAAATAAGTACTGGTCCGAAAATTATGCCAGTGAGTCCAAACCAATCTAAACCAATAATGACTCCAAAAACAGTGATAATAGGGTGTACGTCGCCAAAATATTTTTGGAGCACAAATCTGAAAACATTGTCGATGTTGGAAACAATAAGAAAACCGCACAGTAAAATAATGCTTCCCTGCATGGCATGGTTCTTGAATATCATAAACAAACCGGCAGGAATCCAAATGAGAGCACCACCTACAAATGGGATAAAAGAAAAAATACCACATATAATACCCCAAAAAATAGGTTCTTCTAGACCGCAGAAATAAAACAACATACAGGCACTAAATCCTTGAAGAAAAGCCAATAGTGGGCTCACGAGTACGTTCGAATAAATTTGACCTTCAAGTTCTTTTTTCAATACTGAAGACTGGCTGTGGGAGTATGGTAGTATGTTTTTTATAGTTTTTTCCATTTTATAGGATTCCTGCAACATAAAATAGAGCACAAAATACATAATGCCAATGGTGGTAACAGTGCTCAACGTTTCGCTTAGTATTTCTGAAAAGTAGGTGGTGACGTTACTACGCATCAGGTCCACATTGGTGTCGGAAAGCAAATCAATCTTAAGCTTGGCCGAAAGAAAGTTTTCCAATTGCGCTATTTGCTGCATCACTACTTCTGAATGTTGTAAGTAGCCGCTTGCACGTTCGGCCAATGAGTAAACAATAAAGAGGCATGGAAGCAATATGACTATAAAAGACAGTAAAAGAGAAGCAATGGTGGCAAGGGTTCTAGGACATTTCCATCTTTTTTCCATCCACGTTTTTACGGGCTTTAACAAAAAATATAAGGTAATAGCGCCCAAAAATGCCCTCAAGAAAGGGTATAATCCTATGGCAACCAGCAAACCCAATCCAATTAAGAAAGCTGTTGAAATATATTGGTTGGTTTTTTCTTTCCCTAACATTCTTATTTGAAATTGGCGTAAAAGAAGCTAAACGAAATTAAATTGCAAAACAAGCGAGTACATATTTAACCATCCCTTTTTTTCATTTTTCGTTTGGCAAAAAATGGTAATTTTGTTCTTCACTTAACAAAAAACGATGACCGAAAACAAACTTGTATTTCATAAAAAAAACTACACGGCATTCATTGCTGGGGTAGTGGTATTGTTGATTGGTTTTGTCATTATGAGTTTGGATACTGCACAATATGGCTTTGGCTTTCTTGGAATTACGTTGGGACCTATTGTGGTCATGATTGGTTTTGCCATTCCATTTTACGCCATTTTTGCCAAGGGCGATAAAGCTTCTAAATCCCATTAAACATGACTTGGATAGAAGCAATTATTTTGGCGGTGGTAGAAGGTGTTACTGAATTTTTACCCATTTCTTCCACTGGGCATATGATTATTACTTCGGCTTTGTTGGGAATTAAAAACGAAACTTTTACAAAAGTGTTTGAGGTTTGTATTCAGTTTGGCGCAATACTTTCAGTAGTGGTGATTTATTTTCAACGCTTTTTCAAAGGTTTTGACTTTTACCTAAAATTATTTTGTGGGTTTCTTCCAACTGCCATTCTTGGACTCATGTTGAAGAAGCAAATAGACGGACTGCTAGAGAGCGTAGAGGTAGTGGCCGTTACTTTATTGTTGGGCGGTATTCTGTTGCTTTTTGTCGACAACATTTTTGCCCAAAACGAAGAGGATGGAGCAGAAGAAGTTGATTACAAAACGGGTTTCTTAATTGGTATTTTTCAAAGTATCTCTATGGTGCCTGGTGTGTCGCGTTCGGCAGCGACCATTGTGGGTGGGCTCACGCAAAAATTAACTAGAAAAACCGCTGCCGAATTTTCTTTTTTCTTGGCGGTACCAACCATGTTTGCAGCTACCGCCAAAAGTTTATATGACGAAAAAGACTACTTACTTGATTCGGTAGACAAGTTACCTTTGCTGATTTTGGGGAACATAGTGGCATTTGTGGTGGCCATGTTTGCCATTAAGTTTTTTATTGGGTATTTGACCAAGCACGGCTTCAAACTTTTTGGCTATTACCGTATTGTATTGGGATCTGTACTTCTTATTTTACTTGCATTTGGTGTCGATTTGCAAATTTTCTAATCAAACCTCCCATTTTATTGCATGAAGGGTAGGGTAGTCAAATCAACAGGTTCTTGGTACGAAATTAGGGAAGAAGAAGACGGCTATCGCATTAAGGCTAGGCTAAGGGGTCTTTTTAAAATAGCCGGATTGAAAGTAACCAATCCTATTGCGGTGGGTGATTGGGTGCATTTTAAAAAAAATAGCACTGGAGAATATGAAATAATGGACATTTTAAATCGTGAGAATTATTTCATTCGAAAATCGACCCACAAAACGGCACATGACCACTTGATAGCCACCAATATCGATCAAGTGCTGGTTCTTTTTACTTTAAAAATGCCTCGTACTTCCATTGGTTTTTTAGACCGTGCATTGGTCACGGCCGAGGCATATCGCATTCCAGTAATTATAGTCTTTAATAAAACCGATATTTACACTAGAGAGCAAAAAAAAGAATTGCAACACTTTGCCGAAGTGTACAAGAAGGTGGGCTACGACTGTCTTTTCGCCTCTTCAAAGCTCGATGAAGGCTTGGATGTAGTGAAAACCAAGTTGAAAGGTAAAACTACGCTAGTAATAGGACATTCAGGAGCTGGGAAATCGACCTTGATGAACAAGATTTTCCCAGGTTTAAATCTAAAAACATCCGAAGTTTCGGCATTTGCACAAAAAGGCGTGCACACGACCACCTTTGCTGAAATGTTTGAAATAGATGAAGAAACATTTATAATTGACACTCCAGGCATCAAAGAATTGGGTATAAGTGAAATAGGAGAAGAAGAGCTCTCCCATTATTTTCCTGAAATGCGCGCTTTGATGGGAAAGTGTCGTTTTCATAACTGTAGGCACTTGAACGAGCCCGACTGTGCGGTGCGAAAAGCTGTTGAAGAAGGGCAAATATCTGATTTTCGCATGCAAAGTTATTATAGTATGCTTTTGGGTGAAGACAACCGAAAGTAGACCGAACCTTGCAATTAATTTGAGTATTTTAAACTAGCTACCCTATATTTGTACAAATTTGAATCATGAAGTGTAGTTTGTTGGTATTGGCTTTGAGTGTAGCCACTGTTTGTTTTTCCCAAACCAAAAGAAAAAAAGGGGGGACAAAGTCATTGGTTCCAACGTCAAACATTTCGTCGATTTCAAAAAATGTTGCCAATAATTTGTCAGGAAGCAGTTTGTCCGACACCGATATTTCCAAAGGATTGAAAGAAGCTTTGACAATGGGCGCCAAAAACGCTTCTTCTCTGCTGGCTTCACTCGATGGTTTCAACAAAAATTCGCTTATAAGAATACCTTTCCCACCCGAGGTTTCGCAAGTGGCCGACAAGTTACGCAACTTGGGCATGGGGAAAAAAGTGGATGAATTTGAGCTAACTTTGAACCGTGCCGCCGAACAAGCGTCCAAAGACGCTGCACCTATTTTTGCCAATGCCATTTCGCAAATGACCATTAACGATGCCAAAAACATTTTGACCGGACCAAACAATGCCGCTACTTCTTACCTTCAAAGCAAGACAAGTGACGCACTCTTTGCAGCTTTTTCACCTACCATAAGGCAGGCATTGGGCAACACCTTGGCTACCTCCAAATGGACGGAAATAACTACATTGTATAATAGATTGCCTATGGTGTCGCCTGTAGAAACCGATTTGACAAAATATACCACCAACAGGGCCTTGTCTGGATTGTTTTCCACCTTGGCTAGTGAAGAAATAAAAATTAGACAAAACCCTGCCCTGCGCACTACTGAATTGCTTCAAAAAGTGTTTGGAAGTGTGGGCAAATAATATAATTTATTTATGAACAACGAATATAAAGACCCGCTTTGGCATTTGCTAAACCACCGCTATTCCTCTCATCCATGGCATGGCGTCTCTATTGGGCCAGATGCGCCCCAGATTGTGACAAGTTTTATCGAAATGACGCCGCACGATACGGTGAAGTATGAAATTGACAAGGAAACTGGTTTTTTGAAATTGGACAGGCCGCAAAAATACTCTAACGTGTTTCCTGCGTTATATGGTTTTGTGCCCAAGACCTTTTGCGATACTCGAATAGCAGAGTTTTGCATGCAAAAAACTGGCTTGAAAGACATTGTAGGCGATGGTGACCCTTTGGATATATGTGTGTTGACAGAACGCAACATTACCCATGGAAATATATTATTGAAAGCCATTCCTATTGGCGGTTTTCGTATGATAGACAAAGGCGAGGCAGACGATAAGATTGTGGCCATTTTGGAGGGTGACGAAGTGTATGCCAAATGGAAAGACATAGAAGACATGCCTCAGTCAATTATTGAGCGATTACGCCATTATTTCCTAACCTACAAAGACATACCTGGCGAAACGAAAAGAAAGATAGAAATTACCCATACCTACGGCCGAGAAGAATCCTTAGAAGTAATAAAACGTAGCATGCAAGACTATGAGTCGCGTTTTGGCCGCTTAGAAGATGAGCTTTCGTATATGCTTCGACTTTCTAACAACGTCTAGATTTTTTTAGAGGAATCCTCACTAAATCCAACAAACTTACACATTCAGCTTGTCGAAGAGGTGCGCTTCGGCAAGCTGAGTGTGTTTAGACACGCTTAACGCGCTTTTATTTGAAAAATTGGGGGCGATGTGACGAAACTGTCATGTAATATCGCCAGAAGTGGC
>DMUD01000242.1:0-1697 GCA_003476475.1 Cytophagales bacterium
GCAAGAGCAATCAAAGTTTAAAAAATGTATTTTTGTTGAACCGCGAAATTTTGCGCGGCTGCTTAGAAAACGGCATTTCTTCCAACATAATGTTTATATACTTCAAATATTTTACCAAAATTTTCGAGTTATTTTTAACAAAAAATGCATAATTGAAGTAACCAACACAAACAAATGAAAATACTTCTCGCAGGCGCTACCGGATTGATAGGACAAGCATTGACCAAACGATTGTTGGAAGAAGGCCACAAAATCGTGATGCTTTCAAGAACAGCCAAAACCAACACAACCGAGATTACTTACTTCAAATGGAATCCTTCTACAAACGATTTAGATGATAAAGCTTTTGAAGGTGTAGAAGCAGTCATAAACCTGGCAGGTGCAGGTGTGGCCGATAAGCGTTGGAATACATCGTACAAAAAAGAAATTTTGGAAAGCAGGGTTCGTTCAACCCGCATTTTGGTCGATAAAATGTTTCTTCTCCACCATCAGGTAAAAGTGTTCATCAATGCTTCGGCAAGTGGTTACTATGGTTACGATACAGGCGATACGATGGTAGATGAAAATTCGCCTGTAGGGGAAGATTTTTTAGCCGATGTAGTAAAACAATGGGAAGTTGAGGCATTTCGCGCCACTCGTATTGGCGTGCGAACCGTTACGTTACGCACGGGCATTGTACTTTCGTCTGAAGGTGGGGCTTTACCCAAACTTGCCAAACCAATCAGACTAAATTTGGGTGCCAACTTGGGTTCGGGAAAACAATATGTGCCTTGGATAGACATTGACGATCTCGTCTCGATGTTTGTTTTTTGTATGAACGAGCCCAAAGCAGCAGGGCCATATAATGCAGTGGCTTCAAATCCTGTAAGACAAGAGGCCTTCAATCAGGCCATTGCCCAGGTGTTGGGCAAAAAAAATTTTTTACCCCCCATTCCTAATATTCTTTTAAGAGGATTGTTGGGCGAATTTGCCAACGCACTGGTAGGAGGAAATAATATTTCGAATGCCAAAATAAAATCGATTGATTTTCAGTTTTCTTACGAGCATGTTGGCGATTCGTTGAAACACCATTTGGCAATAAAAAAGGATGCCCAACCAAAACTTTTGAACAAAAGTAAAGAATGAAATTTAATGAATACCAAGAAGGAATTGCGCACTTATTGGCTGGAACACAGACTCACCCTAGGCGAACTACAAAAACTGGAAAAAAGCCACGAAATACATCAAATTTTTTTCAATAATTTTCCTTTACTAGAGGTAAAGTATGTACACGTGTTTTTGTCGATACACGAGCGTTGCGAGGTGCGAACTTGGAACCTGATAAGCACTATTTGGAAAAAAAATGCCCCCACACAAGTGGTATTGCCCCGCATTACAAGCATGCAAGAAGGCAAAATGGAAAGTGTACTTTTAGAACAAAGCCTCTCTATCAAAATAAATAAATGGGGACTTGAAGAACCCGAAGGCGGACAAGTAATACCGCCTTCCGAAATAGACATGGTGTTGCTTCCTCTCATTACTTTCGACAAAAAAGGATACAGACTTGGATACGGTGGTGGATTTTACGACCGATACCTTGCCCAATGTACCAATGCCTTAAAAATTGGACTTAGCTATTTTGAACCCGTAAACCAACTTCCCGAAATAAACCAATACGATATCCCAATGGACTATTGCATTACTCCTTATAAAATGTA
>DMUD01000242.1:1972-3011 GCA_003476475.1 Cytophagales bacterium
ATAATTTCTCAAACAAAATCGAAATGTGCATAATATCCTTTAGTAAGCTTTGGAATATAAATTAACCTAAATAAATTTGCACTTTGGCAAAACATGTGGTGGTGCTCTCTCCTCAACATTATTTGCTAATCTTGTTTACTGACTTAACGAATTCTTTCAATACAGGACTTTTTTTATACTCAATTCGTGTTAGTTCAAATTTTGAACAATAATATTCCAACAATACGCGCGATGAAATCAAAATTTTCTATTCTCACGATAGTATTATGTGCTGTTTTAGGCTTGCAATCGATGGCTCAAAAAACAAAAGAGCATGTGACGAAAGAGGTAGAGATTAAACCAAATTACAAACAGATAATTGGGTATGTCACTTCTTGGGAACATTATAAAAGAGGCGGTTTGGCAATCCCTCAAAACATTGATTTTTCGAAATATACCATCGTCAATTATTCATTTTTCCAAACCGATACACTTGGCAAAATATGGGGAACCGACGAATGGGGGGACTCCATACTATTGCGTGGACAATACGACTGGGGAAATCCTGTACAACCTGCTTTTTATCCCAATACCTCCCTCATAGACCTGGCCCATGTGGCAGGTACCAAGATTATGCTTTCTATAGGTGGATGGACACTTTCGGAAGCTTTTCCTAAAATGGCTGCTACGCAAAAAGGAAGATCCAATTTTGCCCACAATTGCGTTGGTCATTTGGCGCGATACGGTTTCGACGGCATAGACATAGACTGGGAATACCCCTGCTATGAAGAACACAAAGGCACACCTGCAGACAAAGAGAATTTTACTCTGCTTTTAAAAACCATCAGAGATTCGATTGATGCCTATGGTGCCAAAATCAAGACTAAATTTTTACTAACCGCCGCTTTCGGCGCTCAAGATATTAGAAATCAATCAATTGAATGGGACAAACTGAAAGAGTTCATGGACTATTTCAACATAATGACCTATGACATAAACGGAGCTTGGAGCGAAAATGCCTCGCACAACTCGCCCCTTAGCGCACCTGCCGAAGGGGCTA
>DMUD01000104.1 GCA_003476475.1 Cytophagales bacterium
CAGATGAAAAGTATTTTATTTTTGCTGTGTAGAAGTAAACCCCTTCGGGTAAACCCGAGCCATCCCAATTCAAATAAATATCGTCATTCTTTTCAAAAACCTTGGTTCCCCAGCGATTGAACACCTTGAATTTTACCGATTCTACAAAAAGAGGTGAAGGGGGTATAGGTCGAAATAGATCGTTCATCCCCGAACCATCTGGAGTAAATACATTGGGTAGTTCGTACTTTCTGCAATTGGCTACACACACTTTGTTGCTTTTTTTGCTCTCGTTGCCCACATTGTCTGTAGCGGTTACGGTATAGCAACCCGAAAGACTCATATTTTTAAAGTGGGTGAAAGTTTGGTTTGAGTTTGTGTCTATAGTAGATAAAAATTGCATGTCTTGTTCATCAGTGCTAGCCGAGAAATATACCCTATAGGAAACTACCTGCATGCAGGGTATTGAACTAGATTTTGACCAATTCAGTACATTTTTGTAAGGTGGAGCCTGACTGAATTCAGCACAATCGTACGATATGTCTTGTAGTGTTGGTGCTTGTGGTGGTGTGGTTGTTTTAATTGTACCAGTAACGGTATAGGAGTTGTTTAGAAGCAGTGCTGGATTTACCTCTAGGTTGGCATAGCTACCAGAAGTGGTCACGAAATAAAGAAAGGTATCACAAGCAGAAAGTGCTTGGCCTTTGTATAAATTAAAATCATTATATGAAAATGATTTTATGTTTTGTTTGAATCTAATTTTGGCAATCGTGTCGAAAGTCGATTCGGTTTTTTTCTTTCGAAGTATGTAGTGTAATGAATCGATGTTGTTGGCCCAAGGGGTTTGTGCCGACCATGTTAGCTCAATCCCATTTTCAATAGGTTTGGCAAATAATTGCACATTGCCAGCTATTTCGGACGAGTCGAAAAGGGCTTCATTGACTCCTTTTTTTCGATATAAAAACTGGACATAGTAGGAGTTGTTGGCAGGTAATTCCACGTCGGAGTCAATAAAAAAAGTGTCTTTTAAAAGGATTGTCTCAGGAAAATCGTGCAACAGACTAAAGTTGGCTTCCGTAGCCTTTTTCTTGTAAAGCCTATATTTGTAGGGGCCTTGAATTTTGCTCGTATCTACTGGTTTTTGCCAGGCCACAGTTACACTATTTTTTTCGGGATTTTCGAATGAAACTTTCGTAATGACAGGGATATTTAAAGGCATTGATATACAGGTGTTTGTTGAAGGATAAGATAGTGAATTTAACCCTACTCCGTCTTGAAATTGTGCTACAATGGTATAGGAATATGTGTTTCCTCGTTTAGCCGTTTTATCTAAAAAACTAGTTTCGTCAATGCCCACGCTGCCTATCAGAATATAATTTTCGTTGGGTGGCCCTGTTGAACAATTCTTGATGCTTACTACATCGCAGCCTACTTTTCGATATATCTGCATTTTGCTGCCTTGGTTGGGGCATGAGTATGGATCCCAAGAAAGAGAAATCCTGGCCGAGTCTGTGTTTGTCGCTTTCAAGCCAGTTGGACTAGCTCCTGAAACAGTAATAAAAAAAGATTTGATGTCGGAAAGCGGATTGCTGCCACTTGCTACCAAATCGGTGGCTTTTAACAACACCTGATATGGTCGCTTACGAATGTCTAAACAAGTAGGATTCCATTCAAACTTTTTAGAAAAAGGAGTTTGTACTGCATAGGCTGGCTCTAGTTTGGCCTTGTTGGGCAATGTGGCCGATTCGAACAATTCCCCATAGGGGCGAAGTGTTACGGGGTTCAAGTCTGGGTCAGTTACCAAAATAGGAGTATTGTACAGCTTGTTGGGGACAATACACACGTTGGCAGGTACAGTGATAACGGGAGGCCTATTTTTGCTCACCTTCACCTCTATTTGCATGTCGCGAATGGTGTAGCTAATTCGTACTTTGGAACTGCCAAAAGTCCTCCATTCTTCTATAATGAATGCCACATTGTATATTCCAGGACTTGCAGGCGCATTCCACACGATGTCTCCAGTTTTGGAATTTACGCTGTAAAAAGCAGGTGAAAGGCCATCTTCAGTCGTTCCAGAAGCTACCAAACTAGGGTCTGAATATTCAGGGGCAAAAATCCCTTGAAAAATTTGTGGCGTGTATGGGCGGTACGAAATGCTGTCGCCATCTATGTCATACGCGCCTGGATTGTGTACAAAACGAACATATTGTTCGGCTAGGTCGATAGGAGGCAAGGTAAGTTGGGGCGTGTGATTGTTGTTGTAGCCTTGTTCGACATTTATTTCCATGGCAATGTAAAAGGCCAGATTGACCGAAGCGCCTCCACCCAAATTGGCAATGCCCGCATTTCTATTTTCGTCAAAATATCCTACAGTAAAACGCTGGTCGCCAGGATAGGTGTGTTCAAAAAGATATACAAACAAATAGGTGTTGTTTCCTACGTCGGTTACGCTGTTGTAGGGGTTTTTGTCGGACGATCCGTCGCCATACGTTAGTGTAGCACAGTTGGCTAGTCTTCTGTCACAGTCGGTTGTGTTAGTACCCGAAGCCTCCACTTTCGACTTGTCGCAGTACACGTTCAGTGTAAATGAAATTTTTCTGTTGTTTATGGGGGATACTGTGGCATATAAGTCGGCTGCCTTTATGTGGGTGGCATGGCCTTGCAAGCTTACACACAACACAATCATTAAGAGGATATATTTCAGGGCTGGCAAAGAAGTCGTTTTTTTTAATCTGCCAATTTACGTTTTTATGGCATTGATGCACAGGGCAAGTGTGGTTAGAAAGGCTGTCTTGTAAATTTTTTCTCTGCTATTCCAATTCCAAACAAGGCAAAATCGTACTTGACAGGGTCATTAGCATCAAAAGATTTCAAGTTTTCGGTAAGTTCCACGGCGCTTTGCCAATCTGTTTGTTTTCGTTCAAGCAGCCCCAAATTGCGTGCCACCCTGTCTACATGCACATCGCAAGGGCAAACTAGCTGGGAAGATTTGATATTTTTCCAAATGCCGAAATCTACTCCATTACGGTCATTTCTTACAAACCATCTCAGCATCATGTTCAAACGCTTGCAGGCCGATTTTCTTTTGGGTGTAGGAATGTGTTTTTGGGTGCGCACAGGAAAGTATGGCAATGAAAAAAACCGATTGTGGAAATGTATTAAGTGCTTTTCGGTGTTAGTTTCTATTTCAGCACCTGGAAACAGAAATGCTTCCTCTAGACTTTGATGTCTTTGGTAAAATTCTTTTAGAAAGCTTAAAAAATACAAAGTATCGGTGGTATTGAAAGTGCGGTGTTTGAATTGTATGAAATTTTTTAGGTCATTTTCATCGTGGTTTTTTACAAAATCATACGGACTGCCCTCCATCCGCACAATTAGTTCTTTGCATTTTGAGATAATGGTTTTGCGTTGTCCCCAGGCCAACACGGCAGCCCAAAGCCCCATTATTTCAATGTCTTGTTTATTTGAAAAAAGGTGCGGAATGCAAATGGGGTCCTCGTCAATAAATTGGGGCTGGTTGAACTTTTCGTAATTCTCGTCTAAATAATCTTTCAGATTCTGAGAAAATACTTTTTTAATCAAAGTTCGTTAGTTTTTAACTGTTCGATGGTTTCTAGAATGATGTTGCAAAATTGTGTTATCTGTTTTTGTAGTTCAACGCTGTCTTTTTCTTTTACAACTTCTTGCATAACGGCCTGAAGGTAAGGTTTGGCCACGTGTATACCCATAGAATCTATGGTAGGTTTTATTTTATGTAAATGCAGGTAAAGACTCTTCCAATCTTTTTTTAGGTAGTTATCTTGAATGTCTTGCAAAATAGGAGGGGTTGTTTGGTTGAAGAGTTCAATTAGGGTTCGCTGGAACTGCAAATTGCCGTCTACTAAGTTGTTCAGTGGCTCCAAATTGTAATGTAAATCCGACATGCCCCAATTTTTATCCCTGTTACGAGGCTATCGTTACAAATGTTTCTAACTGTTTGATACAATTTTTCGAAGTATGACTTGTTGGTTGCTAGAACATCTTTTCGATTCCAACATGCCTTCGGCAATTGTTTTCAGCAGTGGCGTGTATTTGTTTAGTTTGGCAAGCTCCGACACGATGACATCTCGGTCTTCTTGTAAATTTTTGTTATTTCTAAGAAATGAAGGCAAGCGGTGTTCAATAGAAAAACGTAAATAACGAAGCTCAATATCGTATGGAGTTTTGGCGATAGCTTCTTCAAGTCTGTCTTGTGACTTATTCAGGTGGGTAATTTTATTGTATGGATTATCGTCGTGTTTGGCCAAAAGGGCATCGGTAGCACCCAAATAACCCAAGTAGATGGGTGGCAAAGAGACGTTTGAAACATTCAATTGCTGGTAAAGTACTTTGGCTTTTGCCCAATTTTCCATGCTTTGCTGAAATGATATTCTAATCTCGTCCAATGGAGGCAATACTTGGGTAGAGAAAAACAACAGTATGGCTAGCAACATGTTATATAAATCGATATTTGAACCAAGATTGTAAGAAAAGCCAAAATTTTTCCTCGTTCGGTATTCGCACTCTAGTGTTTTGAATGGTAGAAATGGGAAGCGATTTTATTTTTTTGAATAGCGATTTGTAATAGATATAAGCCAAATACACCCCAAATCTAGCCCCTATGGGAAGTTGAACTATTCCCTTGTAAGCCTCATCGAAGTCGGATTGAATGTCGTCTTCAATTTGTTTTTTGGCTTGGGTGGTGAAATGGGTAAAGTTTACGTTGGGGAAATAGGTGCGCCCACGTTCTTGAAAATCACTTTTTACATCGCGTAAAAAATTTACTTTTTGGAAAGCCGCTCCTAGTTTTTGGGCAAAAGGCTTTAAATGTTGGTACTGCGCTTCGTTGCCTTCACAAAATACACGAAGGCACATTAAACCTACTACTTCTGCCGATCCATATATGTAAATTTGATAAGAATTATCACTATGTTCGGTTTGGCTCAAATCTACCTCCATGCTGTACAAAAAGGCTTCTGTCAGTTCTTTTTCTATTTTGTATTCGTTTACCACTAATTGAAACGAATGTAGGATTGGATTTAGGCTTATCCCTCTTTCGATGGCTAGGTATGTTTCAGCCTTAAATTCTTTTAACAGCAAAGATTTGTCCTTGTCATGAAAGGTATCCACAATTTCGTCGGCATAGCGCACAAAACCGTAAATAGCATAGATAGGCAATCTAAATTTTTTGTGCAACGACTTTATACCCAATGAAAAAGAGGTACTATAAAGATTGGTAACCAGTTTGCTGCACTGAAGATTGGCTATGTCATACAATGGCGTGTTCATTCAAAATTCGTTCGGTTGCTAACTTAGAACTTATCACGACAATAGGCAAACCAGTACCTGGTACTGTCGAAGCGCCAACATAATAAAGGTTGCCAAAATCTTCATCTTTGTTCGAAGGCCTCATGTAGCCTACTTGGTTCAGACCGTGCGCCAATCCCAAACCGCTGCCTTTGTACAAGTTGAATTTTTCTTCCCAGTCTATGGGGGTTAAAATTGTTTTAGACAAAGTGTTCGTTTTCAAATCATAATCAATTCTTTTTCCAAGGTCGGCTATGATGGTGTCGGCAAGTTCTTCGGCATCGTTCCAGTCGGGTTTGTACCTTCGGTCGGGCACCGGGCAAAGAATGAAAATGTTTTCACATCCATCGGGAGCACATTCGGCGTTGTATTTCGAACTTACATTTACGTAGTAGTAGGGTTTTTCGGGAGAAACCGAGGTTTTGAAAATTTTGCTTGAATATTCTTTGAAATTGTTGCCCAAGAAGTAATTGTGGTGGTGCAAGCCGTCCAATTTGCCTTTCACACCTAAATAGATTGTGAAAGGTGCTAGTGTCCAATCTTTTTTGTCTAATTTCTTTTCCGAATAACGGGGTCTGTTCAGCACTTTGCCTCTGAAAGCAGCAGCGTCAGAATTTACCACATACACATCGGCTGTCCATAATTTGCCATGTTGGTCAACAAAACCTTCCAATTTGTTGCTTTGGTTTCGTACTTCTTTTATTTCGGTATTGAAATGGATGCGGACATTTTTTGCTTCCAATAGCTTTACGACTTCTTCTGTAATTTTGTACATACCGCCCTTTACATTCCAATAGCCGTCGTGCTCCAACTCGGTGTAATTCAGCAAACTGTAAACAGCTGGTGTGTCGAAGGGTGTGGCACCAAGAAAGAAGGCCACCAAAGAAAAAATAATCTTTACTTGTTCCGATTCGAAATGGTTGCCCAGTTCTGACCACATGCTGCGGAAAAGCTTTGGGGTGTGTTTCAACGGCACTTTCGACATTCCCAATCCGTAATCAATCCAATTGTCAAAGTTTCGTTTGATGACTCTGTTTTCGGTATCGTGAAAAAGCGCTTTGGCTTGTGCCAAATATCCTTTTACTCTAGGTAAAAAGTTTGGTTCCATTTCTTGGAACTCTTTGGCAAGTTTTACCAAGTCTTTGTAGATGTAGTAAGGTTCTTTCTTACCTTCAAAAAAGACAGAGTAAACGGGGTCAAGCTCGTTGAATCTCAATGGGTTCTCTACTTCGCAGAATTTGAATAATTCATCGAATTCGTAACTCATACTAAAAAAAGAAGGACCCATGTCGAACGTGAATCCATCTTTTTGCAATTGGTTCAACCTGCCCCCAGGTTGGTGATATTTTTCTACTATTTCTACTTCGTACCCTTTGCTTGAAAGCCGAAGAGCCGTAGCCAAGCCCCCCAAACCACTACCTACTACAAGAACTTTTTTTGACATTTTGACAGTTATGATACCTTAATTTAAATTCATGTTTGAATACACCCTTAGTTTTTCTTTCAGCATTTTTCGGGCAATGTGAATGCGGTTTTTTACAGTACCTATTGGAATGGCCAAATAATCGGCGATTTCATTGTACTTGTACCCATTGAAATACATCATAAAGGGAACTTTAAACATATCGTTGACACTTTCAACGGCTTTGTTTATTTCTTCGCTAGCAAAGGTATTCAAAGCATGGTTATGAATGGTAAGAGAACTTGTATTTATGTAATGCAAATCTTCAGTTGTATCAATAAATGTGTTTTTCCTTACCATCTTTTGATAATTGGTAAGAAAAGTGTTTTTCATGATAGTGTACAACCATGCTTTTAGATTGGTGCCATCGGTAAACTTTTCTCGGTTCAAGAATGCTTTTACCATAGTGTCTTGCAATAGGTCTTTCGCATCATCCAAATCTCTTGTTAGCTTTAGCGCAAATGGTTTCAAAGATTTTGAAGCCTGATTGATAGAATAGTTGAATTCGATTGCTGTCATGGCTATTTTGTTTAATTGTTGCACACAAATATTAAACAATTATACCTCAACTGCAATATTTTGTTTAAAATATTTAGAAATATATTAAACAAAACAATGAATATATCCAATTCAACAACAGGTTATCCGTTGTTATTTAGCAATATTTATTTTACAAAATCGGGGTGTACAGCGTCTTTTTCCGAAATAATGGGCTGTTGTGTTGGCCATTTTATACCGAACAAAGGGTCGTTCCAGCGAATGCCTCTTTCTTTGCCAGGTGTGTAAAATTGAGACACTTGATAAGCCACTTCCACATGGTCGACCAGCGTGATGAATCCGTGTGCAAAACCTTCGGGAACATAAAGCATTCTGTGGTTTTCGTCTGTGAGTTCTACCGAAATGTGCTCGCAATAAGTGGGCGAGCTTTTCCTGATGTCGATAATTACATCCAAAATGCTACCCCTTGTGCAGCGTATTAGTTTGGCTTCTTCTGCACCATCTACCTGAAAGTGCATGCCACGCAAAGTGTGTTTTTGTTTTGAAAGGGACATATTGCTTTGGGGCATGTGGGTACTTAGGCCATGTTTTGAAAATTCATCGGCGCAATAAGTGCGCGCAAAAAATCCGCGTTCGTCTTCTCTTTTTTGAAGGTCAATGATAAAGGCTCCTTTTAGTTTCGTTTCGGTGAAAATCATTTTTATGGGTTTTCAGTATTTAAGAATTCCAAATTTCAGTTTTTGTGTTTGATATTTTGGCAAAGCCAGCCATTTTCTTTCGTCAAATGTATCGTTTTGAATGTTGTGGTACATCTAAAACAATATTTTGATTTTCTCAAAGAAGCAATACACAATGTTTTGAATAATGCCTTTGCAAATGCACAACACAAAATATTATGTAATTTTACAATCTTTATTTATTTGGGCAAATGAACAAATACGACAATTTCGAGACGCTAGCGGTGCGCATTCAAACCGAAAATTCGCACAACAGAGAACATAGTGCGCCTATATACATGACCTCTAGTTTTGTGTTTGAGGATGCCGAACAAGCGCGCGCACTTTTTGCCGACGAAATTGCGGGAAACATTTACACACGTTTTTCTAATCCCAACAGTTCCGAATTTATTGAAAAAGTTTGTGCCATGGAAGGTGCAGAAGATGGCTTTGCTGTCGCTTCGGGCATGAGTGCAATGTTTACAAGTATGGCTGCTTTTCTAAAAAATGGCGACCATTTGCTCGTTTGCCGTTCGGTTTTTGGTTCTACGCATCAAATTGTATCTCAGATATTTCCTCGTTGGGGTATTCAGCATACCTATGTAGACATAGACCAACCCGAAAATTGGGAAAAACACATACAACCCAACACCAAAATGATTTTTTTGGAAACGCCTTCAAACCCCAGCCTCGATTTGATAGATTTGGAATGGGTAGGAAAATTGGCCGCCAAACACAACTTAATACTGAATGTGGACAATTGTTTTGCAACACCCTATTTGCAAACTCCTATAAAGTGGGGAGCGCATTTGGTCACGCATTCGGCTACCAAATTTATGGACGGGCAAGGTCGTGCGATTGGGGGCATTATTGTTGGAAGTAAGGAATTAATCAAGGAAGTCAGATTTTTTTCCAGGCATACAGGCCCCTGTCTTTCGCCTTTTAATAGCTGGATTTTATCTAAAAGTTTGGAAACACTGGCTGTGCGCATGGACAGGCATTGCGAAAACGCATTGAAATTGGCGCAGTGGCTAGAAACTCATCCAGAAGTGGAAAAGGTGAAATATCCGTTTTTACCCTCGCATCCCCAGTTCGATTTGGCCAAAAAACAAATGCGCCAAGGAGGGGCATTGGTCACTTTTTATGTAAAGGGAGGCGTTGAAAAAGGTCGTCGTTTTTTGGACAATCTTAAAATGATGTCTTTTTCGGCCAATTTGGGCGATACGCGTACTATTGCCACACATCCGGCTAGCACTACCCATTCAAAACTTAGCGACGAGGAAAGGGCGCAAGTTGGCATTTTGCCCGGCTTGATACGCATTTCGGTTGGTTTGGAACACATCGATGACATTATCAAAGATGTGGAACAAGCCTTGAAATAAGGTTATTTCCTCAATTTCTCCTGGAACACTTTCCTGAATTTCTCCAATTTAGGCTGAATAACATACGTGCAGTAGGGTTGGCTTTTGTTTAGGTGGTAGTAGTTTTGATGGTAATCTTCGGCTGGATAAAATGTGCTGGAGGCGCTTATTTCGGTTACAATTGGTTTTGACCACGCACCAGATTTGTTCAGTTCTGTTTTGAGTTTTTCTGCCAAAGATTTTTGCGTTTCGTTGTGGTAAAAAACAACCGAACGGTACTGCGTTCCCACGTCATTGCCTTGTCTATTTAGCTGTGTAGGGTCGTGACTTTGCCAAAAGGCGGCCAACAATTCTTCATAGCGTATTTTGGCCGGGTCGTACAATACTTGAATTACCTCGGCATGGCCCGTAGTGCCGGTACACACCTGTTTGTAGGTGGGATTGGCTATTTCACCGCCTTCATATCCTGAAACAACTTTTAGCACACCGTCCAATTCCAAAAACACCGCTTCCACGCACCAAAAACAGCCAGCTCCAAAAGTTGCGGTGTCTGCCATTGCATTATTTTCCATTTTCAACGATTTAGATTCCGAAAGCTCTTGCGTTTTCGATTGGCAAGAAAAAAGTAAAAGTAGGATTGCGAAGAAATTGTTTAACATTTTCTAAAGAGTCAAATTAACCGTTTGCCTCCAAATATTTTTCCCATTTTTCAACTAGTTGGGTAAATTCAGCAGGCAGTGGACTTTCGAACTGCATATACTTTTTCGTAGACGGGTGAATAAAACCTAATGATTTGGCATGCAAAGCCTGTCTTGGCATTATTTTGAAACAGTTCTCGACAAACTGGGCATATTTTGCAAAAGTAGTGCCCTTCACAATTTTGTTGCCTCCATATGTTTCGTCGTTGAAAAGCGGATGACCGATATATTTCATGTGCGCCCTTATTTGATGCGTTCGTCCTGTTTCTAAATTGCACTGAATCATGGAAACGTAGTACATGGGTTTCAGTACTTTGTAATGTGTAATGGCGTTTTTTCCTTGGCTTGCATCGGGGTAGGCCGCTACTACTCTTCTGTCTTTTTCACTTCTTCCAAGGTGCACATTTACAGTGCCTTCAATCGAATCGGGTTGGCCCCATACCACCGCAATGTAGGTACGTTCGATGCTGTGGTCGAAAAATTGTTTGGCCAAGTGTGCCATTGCATATTCTGTTTTGGCAATCACCAATAGACCAGAAGTATCCTTGTCTATGCGGTGCACAAGACCTGGCCTACCTGTGCCATTTCGTCCAGTGGGTAAATTTTGAAAATGATAAGCAAGTGCGTTTACCAATGTGCCATTATAATTGTTGTAGGCAGGGTGTACCACCATGCCTGCTGGTTTGTTCACTACCAACAAATCGTCGTCTTCGTAAAGAATTTCCAAAGGAATATTTTCGGGCAATACGACATCTTCTCGAGGAGGCTGGCTCAATAATACTTTAACAACATCATTGGGTTTTATCTTGTAGCTATTTTTGGTAGGCTTGTCGTTAAGCTGCACACTGCCTGCCTCTATGGCTGCCTGAATTCGAGAACGGGTAGAATTTTGGATTCTATCCATCAAAAATTTATCAAGTCTAATGGCGCTTTGGCCTTTGTCTGCTACAAAGCGATAATGTTCAAAAAGCTCGTCTTCTTTTTCGTCGAAAAAATCGGGTTGTATTTCAGGATTTTGTGTCATGGGGCAAATATCGCCAATCCAATCAGGTTATTATACAAATCGAATAATTTCAGGTAAATACCCTTTACTTTCTTTGCTGAAATTTTCTTGAATTGTTGCGAAGCTACTTTCCTAAATGGATAGGGTGCCCTGAAGTGGATTTTATGCGAAATAAGGATGCCTTGTTTAAAGCATCCTTATTTCGATACGGCGGTTTCGGGAACGTCCTTCTTCAGTATTGTTGTCGCCCACGGGCGCAGTTTTGCCATAACCTTTGGCAATCATACGTTTTTCTGAAATTCCTTTTTCTACCAAATAGGTTTTGATGGCACTTGCACGTTTTTGAGATACTTGCAAATTTACATTGGCATCGCCTACATTGTCGGTATGCCCAGCGATTTCGATTTTCATGGCAGGATTTTTCTTCATTTCTTCAGCCAATTTATCTATCTCCTTTTTGGCTGCTTCATAAAGTTCGGCACGGTTGGGTGCAAAATGTATTTTCAGATTATAAATCTTTTTGTAGTTCGTTACTACTTGTATTTGTAAGTTTTCTTCCATCGTCAATTTTCCATCTTGTTTGGGTATGTCAAATTGTCCAAAGTCGAATTTCAATGCTTGCTTTTCAACCACTATTTTGTGCGAAGTTCCCTTTTTTAACAAAATTTCGGCAATTCCTTCAAGGTCGGTAGTGTCCGTTTTTAGGCTTTTGTCTAAAATGCTTTCTACTTTTACTATAGCGCCTTGTTCAGGTACTCCTTTGTCGTCGGTTACTTTGTATATGACCAAAGCATCGTAATCGGTGGGTTCCATGGTGTTTTGTGCCCACGCACAATAACTGACGAGATAAAGAAGGAAAGCAAAAGTGATTTTCATGGTAATAAACTTTTGTATTTTGCAAAAATAACAAATGTGGCTACATGTCGATAAAGAATAATTTGCTTTTGATATTTGTATTTTAGAATGGCATGGTTTATTATTGCCACACAATTGCGGTCGATTTTTGAGTGAATCTCTTCCCGCTCGCCATCCATATAGGTTCTTATTGATATCTCAATCTTAATTTAAGCTAAACGGAATACAACATAGGTTGCCGCTGCACAGTTAAATATTTCTGTATTATTACACATGTACAACATCAATGACTTGGAACTCTTGCTCGTTTCGGAGCTTAGAGAAATAGCTGAAAAACTTGCCGTAAAAAACTCTAAAAAGCTTGGCAAAGAAGAACTTATTTATAAAATTCTGGACATACAGTCAGTAACTCCCGACCAAGAGTTGTCGAAGTTGCCACCCATTCCTGTAGCTCAGGTAGCAGAAGCGACACTTGTGGAAGAAACAGTAGTGGAACTACCAGTTGCAGCTGTGAAAAGAGAGCCCGTTAGGGTGCGCAAGAGGGAAAATGTGCGCGCAGCAGAACCCGATGTCTTGGTAAATAACAACTACGAAGAACCAAAAGTGGTGAATGTTCCCGTTGAAACACCTTCTTATTCTGCTGAATTCAGACAGGAAAGCCCACAAGTACAATCTGAAATCACCACTTCGGAATCGTCGGAGAATAAAAGTACCCCTCCCAGACCCGAAAGAGACCAAATACAAAATTTCCGTCGTCCCGCTCCACCTCAACGCGAATTTGAGGGTGTAATAGTGAGCCAAGGGGTATTGGAAATGATGCAAGATGGTTATGGTTTTTTGCGATCTTCAGACTACAACTATTTGGCCAGTCCCGACGACATATATGTGTCGCCTTCCCAAATTAAGTTATTTGGCTTGAAAACGGGCGATTCAGTAAAAGGTAGTGTGCGCCCACCCAAAGACGGTGAAAAATATTTTGCATTGTTGAAGGTAGATGCTATTAACGGGAAAACCACTGATGAAATACGCGACCGTATTCCTTTTGAGTTTTTGACTCCTATTCACCCCAACGAAAGGTTGAAACTGACTACCAAAGCCGATAATTATTCATCTAGAATATTAGATCTTTTTGCTCCCATTGGAAAAGGTCAAAGGGGAATGATAGTCGCACAGCCAAAGACAGGTAAAACGGTGTTGCTGAAAAATATAGCCAATGCAATCGCTGAAAATCATCCTGAGGTATATCTTATAGTACTACTTATAGATGAACGACCAGAGGAAGTTACCGACATGGCGCGAAGCGTACGTGGCGAAGTTATTTCTTCTACTTTCGACGAGCAGGCCGACCGTCATGTGAAGGTGGCCAGCATTGTATTGGAAAAAGCCAAAAGAATGGTAGAATGTGGTCATGATGTAGTC
>DMUD01000025.1 GCA_003476475.1 Cytophagales bacterium
TTTTTTTCGCAATTTAATACTCGAGAAATACGAATACACAATGTTTTGCTCAAAAAGCGGAATATTGCACAAATACTATGCATCACAAAAACCTACCACAAAAGGTTTTCTTACTTTTGTTTATGGATTTTTTGAGTTTAAAGAAAAACCTTCGCAAAGACTATTCGGCATTCCAATCTTATCGATTGGCCATTTTGGCCGATGCCGAAATGCAATTTTTGAAACAAGCCTTACGTGGGACAGCTTATGAGAATAAAATTGACTTGCAAATCTTTAAGGGAAACCTCGGAGAATTTTTCGAAACAGCCCAATTAAAGAAGTTTGAACCAAATGGAGTTTTGCTGCATTATTCATTGCCTGAACTAAAAAGAAGTTTTTATCAAACCCCATTGCACGAGCGTCAAAATTTTTACGCGCAACAATTGAATATTATCAAAAGAACCATTGAGTCATTCTCATTTTCGCCACAACATATATTCATTTCCATTCATGAAATAGCTTCTGACGAGGTATATGGTCAACACGGTTTTCAAAATGAAAATGCATTTTTGTTTCAAATCCTGAAAATTAGGCAAGAACTTGGGCGCTTTAACCCAGATAATGCAGTAGTCGGATTGTTGAACATTGGAAATTCATGCTTCAATGCCCCTTTTTACTATGCCACCGAATGCGACATTTCGCTAGAGGCAATGCCTCTAGTGGCTCACCAATTTTTGCAAATGCTGAATGCAAGGTTGGGAAAAATGATAAAATGCGTAATAGTTGATTTGGACAACACCCTGTGGGGGGGCATAGTAGGCGACGACGGCTGGGAAAACCTAGAACTGGGGAGTTTGAAACGCGGAAAGGTGTTTGCAGACTTTCAATTATGGCTACGGGAATTGAAAAACAGAGGCATTGTACTGGTGGTTTGCAGCAAAAACGAAGATTCGACTGCCAAAGAGGTTTTTGAAAAACATCCTGACATGGTGTTGGGCTTGGAAGATTTCGCCATGTTTGTCGCCAACTGGAAAACGAAATCTGAAAATGTGCACCACATTTTAGCCTCGCTCAATATTGCGGACGAACACGTTGTTTTCCTTGACGATAACATTGCAGAACGTGAGCTCATTAAAAAGACGTTCCCAAAAATAACTGTCCCCAATTTACCCCAAGACCCTTCAGATTGGCTATTATTTTTGCAAAAACAAATCCTATTTGAGCCTAGTAAGAGCAGCGACGAAGACAAATTTCGTACTGAAAAATACCAACAAAATGCAATGCGAAAACTTTCGCAACAAGACACGGCCAATATTGAATCGTATCTTAAAAGCCTTGAAATGAAGGCAAAAATTTTACCCATTGATTCTTATTCTCTTCCCCGCGTAGCACAGTTGTTGCAACGTACCAATCAATTCAATCTGCGCACTGTGCGCCATTCCGAGCATGAAATTGGAAAAATGATTGAAGGAAATTTTTTGGGTTTTGCCTTTAGTTTGCAAGATAAATTTGGGCAAGAAGGCATCGTAAGCGCACTACTTCTGGAAAATGAGGCCAATAATTTTATTATCGATACTTGGGTGATGAGCTGCAGGGTTTTTGGACGAGGACTTGAATTGCTGGTTTTCAATGAAATAGTACGGCTTGCCATTTTGCACAAAAAGAAAATAATAGCCAAATACATTCCAAGCAGCAAAAACCAGCTTGTTAAAGAAAAGTTGAAAGAAATGGGTATGACTGAAAAAAATGGTGTATTTGAACTATTGCCAAGCGAAATAAACTTACAAAAACACCATATCGAACTATGACGAATGCACACAGTATATTGAAGGAAGTAGAAAGCATATTTCAGGAAGTATTTGAAGATTCTACCCTCAAATTGACAGAAAACACCACTGCTCACGACATCGCAGAATGGGATTCGGTGCAGCACTTGTTGTTGCTACATGCGTTAGAACAACATTTCTTCATAAAATTTGCCTTGGAAGAAATGATTTCATTCCAAAACGTAAGGGATATTTGCGGTAGCATAAAGCAAAAGCTCGATAAGTGAAGCTTAGACACATTCAGAAAAAAGATTTAGCGCACTATTTGCATTCGGCAGAATACAAAAACACCCCTGTCGTTCCTATCACCGAACAAAGAGTAAGGTCGCAAAGCCAAAACCCCAGGGCTGACGATGATGATGTGGTTTTAATTGTAGCAGAAGAAGAAAATGGGCATGTATTGGCTTTTATTGGCCTATTGCCCGATTACATTTTCTTTCCTGTTAAAAAGAAAATTTGGTGGATAAGCTGTTGGTGGTCAGATACTTCAAAAGGGAAAACATTGGGAGCGCCATTGCTGCTTGCAGCTTTTAAGGTAAGCCAGGGTTGTCTTTTGGCCGATGCCAGCCCCACCGTTTTGCCCTTTTATCTAAAATCGAAACTTTTCCATGTGCCAAAGGCAAAGCTGGGAATAAAGCTGTTTTTTAAACCCTTGATTAAAAATATCTTGCTCAGAAAAAAGCCCTCTTTGAAATTTACAAGCCCATTTTTGGCATTTTTAGACCAATTGATTTCGATTTTGTATTTCCCATTTTCGTTGACAAATAAGTTCTATTTTTCATTGCCCTCATCACTAAAAGTACAAGAAATAGACGTGACACAATGGCCTTTGCCTGAAAAACACAACCTTTTCCAAAGAGATAAAGATGTTATGACTTGGATTGTGGCATTTCCATGGATTTTAGAACGCACAAAAAAACAAGGGAATAGACCATATCCCTTTAGTTCCTGCGCCAAACGATTTCGAAACCACTTTTACATAGTAAAAGAAAATGAAATTGAAATTGCTCATTTGTTTTTGACAGAACGAAATGGTGTTTTCAAATTGCCTTATTTGCAGATAGCGCAAGATAAGGAAATAGCAGTATGCAAGGTTTTAGTACACCTATTATACCAAAAAGGAGCATCAGAATTTACCACTTTCCACAATGGCCTATCTGAAGCATTCAAAAAAATGAAACTCCCTTTTGTGTATCGGCATGCCACATCATATCAATATGTGTGGGGAAAAGAATTGGGTAAAAATCTGAATGTCAATCAATTTCAGGATGGAGACGGCGATGCCATTTTCACTTAATATATGAGGTATTTTTTAGACATATCGTACGTAGGCACTCGCTATGCAGGTTGGCAGGTGCAAAACAAAACCCCCCATGTAACTACTATTCAGCAGGTGCTAAGCAAGGCTTTGTCCACCATTTTGCGATGCGAAACCGAATGTTTTGCGAGTGGCCGAACAGACGCAGGCGTACATGCCACCCACCAAATAGTGCAGTTCGACACCACACACCCTATTCAATTGCACCGTTGGGTTATCAAGCTCAATTCTCTGTTGCCTCACGACATAGTAGCAAATACCATACAAGTCGTAAAATCTGATGCAAGCGCCCGTTTCGATGCCGAATCAAGAACGTATTTGTATAAAATTTCTACCGAAAGAAATCCTTTCCTTGTAGAACGCGCCCTGTTTGTATACAAATCAATCAACATTCATTTAATGAATGAGGCTACCAAAATATTATTCCAACACGAAGACTTCCAGGCATTTAGTAAAGTACACACCGATGTAAACCACTTCATTTGCCACATAAAAAAAGCCGAATGGACACATGAGGATAATTTGCTGTATTTCACCATCCAAGCCAACCGTTTTTTAAGAGGTATGGTGCGTACCATTGTAGGCACATTGTTGGATGTAGGCTCTGGCAAAACTTCCTTGACTGAATTTGAAAAAATCATTTTGCAGCGCGACCGCAAAAAAGCAGGACACGCCGTTTCGCCAAGTGGGTTATATTTAACAAATGTGGAATATCCGCCCAACATTTATTTGTAAGCTTGCGTTGAACATAGTAAAATGAAAAAACTCTTTCTGACCACGTTTTATTCAATAGTCTCGTTTTGGGTAACTGCCCAAAACGACTCGAGCCTTTCATTACACATTTTAGACCAAAAAATTTGTGTAGAAAAATCGAAACTGAATGTCAGCTTTTCTTACTACTACGAAAATCGAACGTCCAAAAATTTGGTCGTGATAGACTATTATGAACCATGCGTTTGGGAAAAACAACTTGCACAAAAAGATGATTCGCTGTATGTGGGACTTTATTTGGTTATAGAAGACGAAAATGGAAAGGTTTTAATTCCGCAGCCCTACCACGACACGCTACACACTGAATCGAATAATTTAAGTGAGGATGGTTTGGCGTTTTACGACTCATACAACCGTGGTTTAACAAACGAATATCATTTCAATACTGCCATTTTACAACCTGGCGCAATGCTTACTGGCTTTTTTTCCATGCGATTGAACAAAAGAAAATGTTTTCAGGTAGGTAGCTTTGTTTTTGACAGTTCCAAAAAATACAACGTGCAACTTCAATATACTGCGCCACAGAATATTAGAGAATATGCAAACAAGACGATGACAAAGAAAAATGAAGAAATTTTTTCAGGTGTAATACTTTCCAACAAAGTGCCCTTGTGTTGGAAATAATGATTGGTTTAAAAAACCGAAACAGACTCGCTTAGCAATTTTCGTGTTTCTTCCGCAATTGCTGCGGCATCGTAACCACATTCATTGTATAGTTCCCATTGTTCGCCGTGTTCAATAACCCTATCGGGAATTCCAAGGCGCATTACTCTAGCCGAATATCCATTGTCGGACATGAATTCGAGAATAGCCGAACCAAACCCTCCTTGCAAACAACCATCTTCCACTGTAATAACTTTACCAAACTGCTTGAAAACGCTATGAAGCAATGCTTCGTCCAATGGCTTGGCAAATCGCATATCGTAATGGGCTGCGGAAATCCCTTCCAATTCTAGCTCATCGCATGCTTGCACTACATGGTTGCCTACCGTTCCAAAACTAAGTAATGCAATTTCCGAACCATTTTTCAGGATTCTACCCTTGCCTATGGGTAGTTTCTCGAAAGCCGTTTTCCACTCGGGCATTACACCATTCCCGCGCGGATATCGGATTGTGAAAGGCCCCGTGTTTTCGCTC
>DMUD01000011.1:0-2196 GCA_003476475.1 Cytophagales bacterium
AAAATAAACGAAAAATATAAATAAACCTAGTTGGATGAAGAATGCGTAAAAGGTTAGTTGGTTTGAACAATAGCAGTCGAACGCAAAACACTGCTAACGGTTTGTGTTTTTCAACGTCCAAATGGAACCGTTTTTCGTAGTCAATTTTTCTATGTGACCGTTTGTAGTCAAGTCGTCCAAATATTTTTCACTTTCGTTTCGTGGTATTCCCATCAGTTCGGAAAACTCTTTTGCCGTCAATGAATGATATTTTGAAAAAAGAGAACGCCAAGTATTGTCGTAGGCTGTTTTGGTCGCAGTAGGGACTAATTTGAGCAAAGCATTTTCAAATGTGCTATAAGGTTTAGAGCCATACACCTTTTCATTATTTCCCATGGTGTCTGTAAAAAAAAGTGTAGGAAAGCCCCTTACGCCCAATTCTTTGCCCAATTTCAAATCTTCTTCAAAAAGTTCTTTTGCTTTTCCCTCATAATCAGACTTGAACTTCACAATGTCAAGCCCTACTTTACTTGCTGCCATTTCTAAATGTGGCCATTTTGCGATATTCTTCTTTTGAAGAAAAACCATTTCTCTTATTTCACGCAGAAACAAAATTGCCTTTTCATTGTCTTGCATTTGTGCTGCTTTAAATGCAATGGAAGGTGGATAAGAAGAAGGCAAAGGATCTTCCAACCAAACATCTCCGTCTATTGGCATATCATAATACACACTTACTTCGTCCCAATGGTGCGCCACGTCAGCCGGTTTACTAATGCCACCACTATTATAACTCCAGTTAGGAAGCAAACCACCCATTCTGTATTCCACTTCCATATTGGTTCCATACTCCAATTTTAGTTTTCGTAATTGTGGTTCAATAGCCCAACAAGAAGAACAAATGGGGTCGGTATAATAAATTATTTTTATGGGTTTTTTATTTGACTTTGTCAAACTGCCGTCTATTGGGCTTGTTTTGCCAGTGGGCATCTCGCAAATACCACTTTCAGGGTTACACATTAAAGGGTTTTTGTTTTCCATTTTCTTTTTGGTTTGAGATTGGCAACATCGGTTGCCAAGCATACTTAAAATTAAGGCGAGTTTTAGTAGGTTCATTTTTTTAAGCAGTTTTTCTGAATGTGCCGTATTGGCGTATTCTTCCATTTTCGAAATTAAACCATTCTCAATCGTGTAAATTTGAACCCACTTTTGTTCCAAAATTTTCCCGTTGTTTTTAAATTTTGTTTTCAGCACCAAGCACTACCACTGTTTTTCCGTTGGCTATAATTTGTTCAACCTTAAAATGAAGGATATCGACATTTGAAATAATGTTGCCAATAAAACGCACTACGCCGTCTTTTCCTTTGTAAGTACCTGAATAGGGAATTGATTCACTTCCGTTGTAATGCCAAACGGTAGAATCAGAAAGCGTTAGTTTTAGTGCTTCCATGTTGCCAGACCCAAATGCTTAAAGCATTTTATTTACAACCTCTACTTCAGGGGTGGTGTAGTTTGTGCATTCGCATGCAATGTAGTTAGGGCAAAGGCAACCAAAATTAACCTTCTTGTTTTGTGCATTGCTTTTTTCATTTTCTTAAGATTTTTGAATTGTTTTTTGATGGCACAAAATTACTGTAGGGCAAATGTACTTTAGCTATACATTTCCTTTTGGAAAGTGGTTTCCATTTGGATACTACAACCATTGATTCGTTATTTTGAAAATCTTAAATATATGATGTCAATGAAAAAGAATGCAGAAATAAACACATCCCCTGTTTGTCAAGTAAGAATGCAAGCCATTGGCGATGCAATGAGTCTATTATCTGGAAAATGGAAATTCCATATTTTAGGAACACTCATAGAAGGAAGCCGATTAGGGTTTATGGATTTGCTACGAGAAATAGATGGAATTGGGACAAAAATGCTTTCAAAAGAACTTCAGGATTTGGAAATGAATAATTTGGTTAGCAGAACCGTAATGAATACCAAGCCAATAACAGTTGAATATTCGATCACAGAATATGGCAAAACCCTTTCGACCTTGATTGATGAATTGGCTAAATGGGGAATTGAATATCGAAAATCTGTAATTGAAAAAGGAAAAAAATAATTATTTCTCGCCCTTTTTGCTATTCTTCACCAACAAACCCTGCTTTACACTATTTGCTAACTAGTATTTTTCAGATTTCAACACGGCTTCCATTCCATGAGGGTAGCCGT
>DMUD01000011.1:2596-10572 GCA_003476475.1 Cytophagales bacterium
TGCCGTTGTTGGTGCAGAATGTTAACAACGGCACGAAAGGTTGTACTTCTTAATTACTAGTTTTTGGTTGAAGCCACCAAATTTAGTCTTTGGCATTGGCGGTTATTTGGCTCCAGTTGTTAAGCTGTATAAGCGTGCCATTGCTCTCTTTGGCCAAATACATGTTTACGTACAGCTTGTACAAATGGGGCTTGTTTGGTATACGCACATTTACTGAGGCGCCTTTTGCCACTTCCTTCAACTCCTTAGGTCTTCCTAACTCGTCGGTGCGTACTAGGTACCAGTTGAAACGATAGTTGGGTTTGCCAAGTTGGTAGGCCAAACGCCAATCATTTTTGATTTTCAGTATCGCATGGTATTTCAAAATAGCGCCTGGGTACGTAGCATCGGAAGACTTCAATATTTTGATGCTTGGAAGGTTTGCTTTGGATTTTTTTGTATACGTTGATAAGGCTTCTATAGTAGCAAAATAGTCTTTTTTCTTCCTGCCCCAATGATCTATCAAACCATGGAAAGTAACGCCATTGGAAGACCAAGTGTCTTGCCAATCGGACAAGAAAACAGGGCGTAGCCTATCCCAATTTTTTAAGTGTTTTGCTTCCATTTTCGAAAAATAGAAAGGAATTTGACTTTTTCTCAGACTAGCGATACCCGCCACATCGCTAGTTACTTCTAGGCCGAAAGAAGACACCATGGGCAATTGCTGATGCAAAAAAGCAAGGTCTTCGGCTATTTTTTCATGGGCCGCAAGACTCACCGTAATGGGTCTTGTGGCATCTATGTTGGCAATCGCGGTAATTAATTTTTTGAGCCATGCCACATAGGCATATTTTGGGTACAGAGACATGGGTTTAAAAAATCGCCTGTCGGCTTCTTCAAAAGCCTTGGCTTCAATGCTCCAGGCTACAATGGAGGTGTCATTTTTTAATTCTTCCACTGTTTCCAAAATAGACGCTTGGTAGTCGCTTACTTGCGCCAAACTATCCTCGAAAGAAACTCCCTGAGGGATGTAAAATCCGTAAACCAGCTTCAGATTTTTCTTTTTGGCCGACCTAAGCATGTTGCGGTCGTACAGGCCAGGGCCGTATATTTTCACACACGAAATACCTAAAGCTTTGATTTTTTCAAAATCGGAAAGCACTTCTCTCTTGGTCAAAGTGTGAAAATTGCGCAACCACGATTGCCCTTTGATGTAATTAATCCCTACGCCAGATTCGAAAGGCAACGCTTTTTGATGGGATATAGCTTGCGAAGTAGAAAGGGGACGCGAAGCAAGCCATGCTCGGCCAGAAGTAGTGACTTGCGTTTTGATTGGGCTACCTATATCTGACAAATTTTTCATGCGCCAATCGAGTGCCGTTGCTTTGCTGCCTTTGGGTACATTTTGGTCTAACGCATAGTTGAAATACACCACGGCTTTTATTTTATTTTTTTGTTTCAAATAGGCATTGGCATGCCAAAACCATTCCTTTTTATTTTCGGAAAGTGTACCTGCCTCGGCTATCATTATGGGGAGGCCGGATTGGAAGGATTTTGTTTTCAGAAAAGGACGGCACAGTTCAGCAAAAGAGTATGATTTGCCGTCGGGATTGTGAACGGAATAGTCCAATATAGTCAGCGCCAACCAATCTACTTGGCCTATTCCCGGAAAATAGGCATCGGCATTGTGGGCTTTCCAAGGGTTCCAAACCCATATTACATTGAATGCCCCATTTTTATGAAAAATATTTCTAACATATTGCCAACTAGCCCGATAATCGGCTGGAGTATTGCCTCCTGATTTGGACCAAGGATAAGAGGGATTGTCTGGTTCGTGGGCAAAACGTAAGAAGATGGGCTGTTGTAAATCCCTCAATGCAGAAGCAATGCTGGCAATGTAGCTGTCGTACACGCCTTGTCTTATCTGACTTAACACCTGCTTTTCATTTTTTACCATAGTACCCCAAGGCTCCCAGGTAACCATGGCGTAGGAATTGTGACGGTAAATGGAATCCAGCAATTTAGTGGGCAATGGGAGTGTGTCCACTTCATTCCAAGCCATATACAAAGACACAATGTCCATGTGGGCATCTGCATTCTTTTCAAATAGCTGCACATGTCCCATCGAGCTTAGGCCATCGGATGTTTCGGGGTCAAAAAGACCCTGCATGAAGAAGTCTTTTTTAACGGGCAAAAAAACATCGTCATTAGCAGTGGTAAAATCGGGTGGATTTTGACTTATAAAATACGCCGATATGGTAAAAAAGATGACCACAGGCAAGGCAAGTTTTCGAAAGAAGAAATAAATGCCATGCCTAATATTCCAGAGCACAATCTTCAATTGCCTTATTATCGAAAACGTTTGAATGACAGCATAATACCTTTTTTTCCAAAGTCGAATATTGGGCTGGCGACTGGCGATAATCACAAAAACCATGAACAAGCTGTTGACCAAGGCAAGACTTGCCATGGCAAGCGAATAGGGGTTATAGTCGGTATATAAGCCATATATAATGGCGGCTATAGAAGTTAGGCCAATGACCATATTGGGAATGTTCAAACTCCAATTGTTTGGGTCGCTGCCGTCTTTTGGGGTGGGGTCGTAGGGTACTTTTCGTCGGATGAGGGTAAAGAAAAAACCTAGCATATATATCCACCAGGTGCCAATAAGCAACAAACCACCTACCACATGAAAACCCCTTTCCTTTTCTTCCATTACCCAACGTTGTGCATAATGCCGAATAAGCAGCGTGCTAGCCAATAGGGGCAAGGCCGCTATGGCAAATTGTAAAAGGTCTATTTTCAAAGGAATAATGGCAAAAAACAGGCACAGAATAGGCACAAGGAAATTCAAAAAATATACGATGCCCGAAAGATAAAACAGCGGGATGGAGCCATAGTGTAATTTTTGTTGCCAAGTAAATTTTCTGAAAAGCGCGGGATAGGTCGTTACGAGCAGTTCGAAAACTCCTCGCGACCACTTTAGCTGTTGCTTGTAATAGGCCGAAAGGGAGGAAGGCACTAAACCTTTGGTCAAAACTACTGGCACGTATTTCGACTTCCATCCCTTGGCATGCAGTTGCATGGCCGTGTGCATATCTTCTGCCAAACCTGCCGCATGGCCTCCAATGGAATCCAAAGCCGTTCGTCTAAATGTACAGTTGGCCCCAATGGCCAGCACGGTACCGTAACTATTCATGGTCATCATCATGGGGCCATAAAACTGAAAGGTTTGTTGGGCGGCACCTTTGGCAATCAAGTTTTCGTCCAAATTGCCGTACGCTTGCACAACCTGCACAAAACCCACTTCAGGGTCTTCGAAATGAGGCACTATGGGGTCTAAAAAATTGGGTGCAGGTACGTGGTCTGGATCTAGCACCACACACAATTCGCCCGACGATTGGGCAAGGGCATTGTTTATATTACCTGCCTTTGCGTTGATTTTAATTTTTCTCGTGACATGGTGCACCCCAAGCCTTTTGCATTCTTCAACCAAGAAAGGGTCGTTTTCCTCGTCGCACAAATAGGTTTGGTGCGGATAGGTGATTTTTTGGATCGCCTCAAGGGTTTGCACAATCATTTCATGGGTTTCACCCTTGCAAAAAGTGGTAAAAATATCGACTGTATAGGGTCTGGAACTTTGGGGAATCTTTGGCGTCGAAATAGAAAAATAGTGGTACCACTCGTGCAAAAGACTAAGAGAATTGAAACCCATAGTCCCGATGATAATCCAATACAAGACCGGGTGTCCTACATTATTGGGGTTCAACAAGATTATCCAAAAAAACGCAGTGTTCAGTATCGCGAATACGATAAGTAGGCGCAAGGTAAGGTGCTGTGCCTTGCTAGGTTCGGGTATTATGTTTACTTTATTCATCTTTTAAAACGTAGAATGGTGTATTTAGACTTGCAAAATTTCCCTTGGTATCGGACACCTGCACATATATTCGGTAGGCGCCCTCGGCATTTGGGGCAGTAAACACTGCTTGAGAATTGTGAGAAGAACGGAACAATCCTTCTATGGGCAGCAGTTTTTGTTTGTTTTTGAAGTAATAAGAATGGGCATCGGAGGGTCTTATTTCCCATTTGTAATGCAAAGCATTGGAATCTTTTGTGTCCAAATAAACTTTGGCTCTATGAGCCGTATGGGCTGTGAGCAGTATGTTGTCTTGCGCAATTTTGCCGTCTATTTTCATTGTTAGAAGTGTTGGCGCGTCTTTCCATACTTTCGACCCTTTCCATATCTCGCTCAGCACATTGACCGCTTGCGACCTTTTCCCGTCTTCGGAAAACAAGCTAAACCAGGTGGGAGTCTTCTCTTGCTTTTGACCCCAATAAAAAACCAAGGCACCCAAAGCACGATTTTGCTTGTTCTTCCTCATTTTTTCGATGTAGCGATACCTTTCGGCATAAATAGTGGCTTTTTCGGTATTCGACTTTTCGATGGGCTCGCCCCAAGCCGTGCTGTCGGCTTCCCAAGTACCGTTTGCACCCCATTCTGAAATGAGAAATGGCCCATTCCATACCCATTCAAAAGCTTTCAAGTCTTTTTCCAAATGGGTGAGTTTGCCAAAGGTGTTGATGGAAATGAAATCCAAGCCTTTTACCTTGCTCAGAATATTGAGGATGGGGCGCCTTTCGTAATTGACCAACGTGGTGGTAACGGGGTGGTCGGGATCTTCCTTTTTTATCATCGCCACCAAACGATTGAAAGACTCATAAAACTTGCCGTATGAGGGCCGAAACGGGAAATCGAGTTCGTTGCCCAAGCACCAAATAAGCAAAGAAGGGTGTTTTCGGTAGCGTTGCACTACCCGTTTGAAATCTTCGTACTGTTTTTGGGTGCGTGAATCGTGGTCGTAAAACTGAACCATGTATCTACTTTCCAACATCGGAAAACCAACCATTACATACAAACCGTAGGCTTGCGCACTGTCCAAGATGCTTTGCAAATGGGTGGTGTCCCAGGTACGCATCACATTTCCACCCGCCTCCTTTAATTCTTTGAAATGTTCATACCCTGCGGCCCCGTTTATATAGAAAGGCTTGTTGTCTTTCCAAAGATGATACCCAGTGGCATCCTTTTTTACCACTACTTTACCTGTATGCTCCTTTTCCTCTTTTTTGCATTGCAACAAAAGAAAAGAAAGCGCCAAAAGCGTAATTACTTGCTGTTTTTTCATGAAATGGGAAATAAATGGGTGAATAAAACCTATTTGTTGCCCCCTCGTTTCGTCTATTTGCTTCGTTTCCCAGTCGTTTTTACAGTGGTTTAACCACCGCATTGGCAAGAGATTGATTATTACATCAACTTCTATTCAAGTATTTGTTCAGGGCATCAGGTGTGCCCATGTCCCACATGGCGGTGGCTTTGGAAATGGTGATGTATTCGCCATTATCTATCATGCGCTGATACAAAGGCATGACATAGTATTCGCCTCTTGTCGTTTCATTGTTGCGAATCATTTGTTCGGAATGGCGCACAAAATGACGACCATTGGTAAAGTGGTACATGCCTGTGCCCGCATAGGAGGAAATGCGCTGTTTTTCGGCCACGCGCAACACTTTACCTTGCGTATCGGTAAGCGCAAAACTCCAGCGGTCGCCCGGCATATCGGCCACCGAAATGATGCCTTGGCAAATGGGTATTTTCTGTACAATGTCCCGATACATATTCGATTTGACAATAGTATCGGAACCCATAATCAGGAGGTCCTCTTCTGTGTCAATCCATTCTTTTGCGGCCAAAACGGTACACAACTGACCCTCGGTTACTTGGTCTAGCAAAAGCAATACTATGTTTGATATGCCATACCGTGACAAATAGCCCCCAATATTGAACATTTCTTCATGTTCTTTCAATGCTACCACAATCAGTTTGGAATAGCACATACCTCTAATGCTCTCCAAGCTTTTGATGAACATGGGAATGCCATTGACCAAAATGAGTGGCTTGGGGCGCAAATAGCCACTCCCCTCGAAACGAGAACCGCGTCCCGCCATAGGCAGTACCACTATCATCTTTCTTTGGCAAATTGTAACAAAGTACCGGTATCCACACTTTCCCAATTGGTAAATCGAAAAGCCCTATCATCGATATAAAGCTCGGCGTTGGGCTTGCCAAAGAAGATTTCGTCGTATTCTATATCGTGTTTTCTTAACCATTCAAACGTGATGAACCCTATGTTTTTCATCACTTTACCCAAATTGCTGTCGTGGGTGGCCATGTTGCGGGCAGTTTGCAAAATGATGTAGTGCCCTTGCTGACGCAAGGTGCTCAGTTTTTCCACGACACCCTCCAACGGAAGCAAATCGGAATAGGATTGGCCCTCCGTTTTTAGAGGGCAAATGGTTCCGTCTAAATCAATTACTATTCTCATTTGTGGTTTGGTTTTAGACTCAATTTACTCACTTCTGAGATTAGAAAAAATAGGGCAGATTAATTATTTTAGTGATAGTTAGGATTCACCTCTCTTTATTCCAAAATAATTACTATCTCAAAATGAGGACTTTATACAACCTATTCTCTGTCTTGGTCGGCTTATTTTTCTTTTATTATTTTTTGCGCCTTTTCGACGAGCTGCCCAAAATTGACCTAAAGGAGATTATGGCCGAGGTCAATTATTTATATGTTTTTGGTTCTTTGGCAGCCTATCTTTTCTCGCACGCCTTGCGCGGCATACGCATAGCGGTCCTAATGGGGCGGCAAGATTACAGCCTTTGGAAATTGATATACTTGCAGTTTTACACCAATTCCATCAACCTCATTTTCCCTTTCAAATTTGGTGAGGTGTATCGTATTGTGGAATTCAACAAACTGATTCAGGACAAAAAAAAATTGGTTTTGACGGTAGTGACAGAAAAAACCATCGACTTGCTTATTCTATTTACATGGGCACTACTTGCCATCTTGTTGCTAGGTCAAAAAATTGTGGCACTCAAAACAGTGCTTTGGGTTATTTTATCGCTTATCGCTTTTTCACTCATTATCTTTTTTGTGCTCCCCGAAAATATTCGCACGGTCAATCTGGTCATTGCCAAACGTTACAACAGCAAGTGGGTTATTAGGCTGCTTGCCATGACTACCAACATTTTCCATGTTATTGCCAATATCAAGCACACCTTGCGCACCAATGCCTCGACCATCATTTTACTTACTGTCTTGATATGGATATTCGAAGTATTGGGTTTTACTTATCTGCTGCCTTTTTTGGCCATCAAAACCCAAATATGGCTACTTTCTATCTTGGTTTTTCTTTCCTCCCTTATTCCTAGCGTGTCCTTGGGTTTGGGCAGTTTGCAACTTGGCTTCGCCACCCTCGACTATCGTACTGACCAGTTCAACAGTCTGCTCATTTCCCTCACATACCAAACATTCATCTTTTCACCGGCGGTATTGATAGGATTTTTACTGTACCTATATGTGAATGTGAAAAAGAAAAACCTGAATACCAAACTGATATGATAAACAAACTGATATGCCTTTATTTAGATTTTGAAGAGGTTTCGGCCGAAGTGCGCGATATCGTAAATGTGTACCGGTATGGGGAAGTGCTGTACAAAAAGCAAAAGCTAAAAGACTATCATGCCGAACTGTACAAACATACCAAGGTGGGGGAATTTGTGCATGTATCCGATTCGGCACAACTGCCCACCATTATCGACAAGCTTCGACACGACAAAGAAGCTTTTGTGATTTTGCACCATTCCTCTTTTGCCATCACCCTGCCCGAAGATTTTACACTTTTTATAGAAAAGGTAAGATACTTGGGCGTAAGCCTCTCTATTTCAGATTATGACCAACAAAAAGGATTCGTGCTGGCAAACGCCCCAACGGCTATCGAAGCACTCGAAAAAATGGAAAAAGACCCACAAAAAGCGGGGCAAATTTTGGAAACCGAAGTGGAGGTAGAGGAAAAATTCAAGTTGGAAATGTTTTACAAAACCATTCGCACCTCGGTCGAATTCATCGCCTTTTTACACACCAATTTCGAGGC
>DMUD01000235.1 GCA_003476475.1 Cytophagales bacterium
AGTCCAACTTTCCTACCCCCGTGCCAGGTGTATGGTCAGTAACCAACAACAGCCGCAATTGTAACAATGCCGCGCTAAAGTTTGACTTGGGCAGAGTGATAGCCCGTTTCGAAACTTTCGACAGCCTGAAAGCCATTCCATCCCAATACGGATGCGCGCCCATTACCTTTCTGCTGAAAAATAAAAGTACGGGTGCTACCAACTACAAATGGGACGTGGGTGCTGGGGTGGTCACTTTCAAAAAAGATTCCATTTTTATAAAGTTTCCAAACCGAGGCTTCCAAAACATCACGCTCATTGCCTTCGACACGAGCATTTGCAACCTAACCGATACGATGCGTGCCACGATCAATTCCGGCGACGCACGCGTAGATTTTGTACCCGACATCATACAATGCGGGCTTGCCCCTGTAATTCCCAAAATAAAATTGTACACCCCTTGGGCCAAAGTACGCTGGACACCCTCAGAGGGTCTTTCGGATTCCACCATTGCCAATCCTACCATTTCCTTCATTGGCAAAGACATGGTGTACTACATAAGCGTAACCGACGACACCCTGTGCATGAAATTCGATACCCTTTCGGTAAAAATAAGAGACCCCAACCCTACCGCCCGATTTGTGATTATGGACAGCAGCAAAACTGTTGAAAAATACTCTTTTTGCCATCCCAACAGCGTTTTCTTGAAAAACAAATCTACCTATTACGATTACATGGAATGGAAAAAAGACCACAACAACCTGTTCGTCAATGTCGATTCGTTTTACCAAATATTTCCTGCCTTGGGCAAAACCAAATACGAATTGTTCATCTATGATTCGGTGTGTGCCCGTGGTGCTATGGTGCAAAAAACCCTGACCATGAGCAAACCATTCCCCACCTACCCCAGCAATGTGGTAATGTGCCAAAACAACCCTATTTCGGTAAAAGTAATAGGCGAACCAGGGTTTCGTTATTTGTGGCAACCTACCACACTTTTTGCCGACCCCACCGCCCCTTCCCAAACTTTCATCCCAAAGCAAAACGGCAAAATAGACATTACCGTAACCGACACCATAGGCTGCACCGACAAGGGTACCTTCCGCTATTCAATCATCAGCACCGACGACCCCATACAAGAAAAAGAATTCACCTTTTGTAGGCAAAAAGATAAATTTTTAGAAATCATCACGTTGCCGTTCATCAACTACACATGGCAACCAGGTGCCTATACTGTAAACCCGCTACGCATTACCCAAGAAGGCACTTACTACTTCCAAGGCACCGATGCCAATGGTTGCGTGGTGAAAGACACCATAACCGTGCTGAATTACTGTCCGCCACAGCTGCACGTGCCTAGCGCCTTTTCGCCCAACGACGACGGACTGAACGACATGTTCCAGGTTTTTGGCAACGACATTGTCGCCTTCGATATCAAAATTTTTAACCGCTGGGGCGAGCTCATTTACCAAAGCAACGATTTCAATTTCAAGTGGGACGGCAAGTATAAAGGCGAAACGGTTCCGATTGAAACCTATCCTTATGTGATTAGTTACCAAGGAGCCAAATACAAAGACCAAGAACTGAACAACACTTTTTCGGGCAATGTAACAGTGGTGAGATAGTGGAAAAAAGTATTCAGTATTCAGTTATAGAAACAATGAAAATTCAGAAGTTCGAGGATATTATCGCTTGGTAAAGGGCACAAGATTGGGCGGTCGATATGTATTCAGCAATAAAAAACCTCTAAGACTTTGCTTTCAAAGACCAAAGCTGTAGGGCGGCCATTTCCGTTTCCAACAACCTTGCCAAAGGATTTGACAGGAGCTCCGATGTCGACTTTCCTCGATTTCTCTACCTCTCTTTGGCCTATTGCAGCGAAGTAAAATCCATGCTCTATTTGGCTGAAAGACTATCTTACATTATAGCACCACAAAAAGAAAACTACTCGGCCAAGCCACCGAAATCTCCAAAATCATCTCCGGCCTCATCAGAAGCCTAAAAAAACAAGACCCCAGCTAGTTGAAAAAACTCCCGACTGACGACAGCCGACTGATTACTGACGACTAAATCTTATCTTTGCCAAAATTTTTCAACCATGAAACTTCTCGAAGGAAAAACAGCGATTATAACCGGAGCGTCCAAAGGCATTGGTCGCGCTATTGCCACCCAATTTGCCTTGCAAGGCGCCAATGTGGCATTCACTTATCTTTCAAGCGTAGAAAAAGGCCAGGCACTAGAGGCCGAATTGCAACAATACGGCACCAAAGTAAAAGGCTACCGTTCCAACGCCGCCCACTATGCCGAAGCCGAAGCTTTTGCCAACCAAGTAGTGGCAGACTTTGGCACTATAGATATTTTGGTGAACAATGCCGGCATTACGCGCGACGGCTTGCTTATGCGCATGAGCGAGGAGCAGTGGGACGAAGTAATCAATACCAACCTAAAATCGGTCTTCAACCTTACCAAGGCCTGCCTGAAGACTTTTATGAAAAACAAAAGCGGTTCCATTATCAACATCACTTCGGTGGTGGGCTTGCGAGGCAATGCAGGCCAAGCCAATTATGCTGCTTCCAAGGCAGGCATCATAGGTTTTACCAAATCGGTAGCGTTGGAACTGGGCTCGCGCAACATCCGTTCCAATGCCATTGCACCAGGCTTTATAGAAACCGAGATGACGGGCATTTTAAACCAAGAAGTAGTAAAAGGCTGGACCGATTCTATCCCGCTGAAGCGTGCCGGCAAAGCTGAAGACGTGGCCAACGCCGCCGTGTACCTGGGCTCCGACCTTTCTACCTACATTACCGGCCAAGTACTGCAAGTGGACGGCGGCATGCTGACGTAGTCTTTTTCAAATAGCGCATTTTGGGTATTTATTTTCAAAGAAATACACAAAATGCGCAATGCGCAAAAAAAAATAGTCGCATTAAATCATTAATAATAAGATACTTAAAATTTAGTGAATTTTTACTTAATTGCGTCTATTTCTGAGTTA
>DMUD01000218.1:0-2306 GCA_003476475.1 Cytophagales bacterium
GATTTTGGTGCCTCGAAAAAGAATAAGGCTTCTTGCGCTAATTCCTTGTCAAACACCACGCGCTCTTTCAATAGATTTCCAATCTTCACGGCCTTGTCTTCAGAGCACACAATACCCCTTTCTTTCAAACCCGACACGACAGATTTGGCCAAAAAGGCATCTGGCTTTTGCTTTAAATATTGCTGGTTGAACCATTTTGCCTTATTTATGTCGAATTTGGCACCAGACTTGCTTATTTTCTCAAGCGAAAATTCCTTGATAAGCTCTTCCATTGTGAATATTTCTTGATGTGTTCCGGGATTCCAACCCAACATGGCCAAGAAATTGATCATGGCTTCGGGCAAATACCCGTCTTCGCGAAAACCGCGTACCATTTCACCCCCATCGGGGTTTTTCCATTCCAAAGGGAAAACTGGGAAACCGTGCATGTCGGCATCTCGTTTGCTTAATTTGCCGTTGCCGTCAGGCTTCAACAACAAAGGAAGGTGAGCAAACTTTGGCATTTGTTCCTCCCAACCTAAATACTTGTAAAGCAATACATGCAAGGGTGCAGATGGCAACCACTCTTCGCCTCGTATTACATGGGTAATCTGCATTAAATAATCGTCCACCACATTAGCCAAATGATAAGTAGGCATTCCGTCCGATTTCATCAAGACTTTGTCGTCCATGGTGCTGGAATGTATCATTACCCAACCGCGAATAAGGTCGTTGAGGCGAATTTCTTCCTTACGGGGCACTTTTAGGCGTATGACATAAGGCTCGCCCGAAGCTAATTTAGCTTTCACCTCGTCTTCGGGCAAGGTGAGCGAGTTTTTCATTTGCACACGTGTAATGGCATTATAGGCTGGAGACACTACCTTGGCGGCTTCCAAGCGTTTGCGCATAGCGTCAAGCTCTTCGGCAGTATCAAAGGCATAGTAGGCCTTCCCTTCGTCTACCAATTTTTGAGCATACTGCATGTACATAGGCTTGCGTTCGCTTTGACGATATGGAGCATGCGGACCGCCTACCCAAGGACTTTCGTCGAGTTCGATGCCCAACCAGGCCAAGGAATCCTGGATGTATTTTTCGGCAAACTCCACAAAACGGTTTTGGTCGGTATCTTCAATGCGCAAGAGCATTTTACCGCCCATTTTGCGGGCAAACAAATAGTTATACAAAGCGGTACGCACACCACCTATGTGCAAAGCCCCAGTGGGGCTAGGCGCAAAACGTACTCTAATTTCTTTTTCCATGAAATTCTAAAAGGAAGGCAAATTTAGGGAATTAATGGAATTAAGTTTGCTCACAGATAGGGTGCGAAATCTTTTGAAAACAGATAGCACTCTAAAAAAGGAAAAAAATACAACACTTGACCGATGAAAGCATTTCGCTTCAGAAATCATTCTTTCACATAAAACTGCGTAAACTTGCTCCTAATTTTTTAACTTATGCTAAAAAACACCAACATGAAATCGACAAAAGACTTGTTCCAACGTTTCGAAATAGATACCACTATGAAACAAACCGCCTGTAGCGGACAAGAATGGCACCACACTAACGAAACCGAAAACATAAAAGTATTTTCACCCATTGACCTCACAGAAACAGGCACATGTCTTTTGGCCAATAAAAAAACCTACGACAACATTGTGCAAAAAGCCAAGGCAACTTTTCCAATTTGGGCTTCGACACCTGCCGCCAAACGTGGAGAAATCATTCGGCAAATAGGAAATGCCATTAGGGCACACAAACAAGACTTGGCCCATATAGTGACCCTTGAATCGGGAAAAATATATCAAGAAGCCTTGGGCGAGGTGCAAGAAGTCATCGATATATGCGATTTTGCCGTAGGGCTTTCTCGCCAGCTTTACGGCCTTACAATACAGTCCGAAAGGCCACACCACCGCATGATGGAACAATGGCACCCATTGGGAGTGGTGGGCATTATTTCTGCTTTCAATTTTCCTGTGGCAGTATGGTCTTGGAATGCCATTATAGGAGCCGTGTGTGGCAATGTAATCGTATGGAAACCTTCTGAAAAAACGCCTTTTTCGGCTGTTTTTATGCATAAAATTCTTTTAAAAGTATTGAAGGAAAACGCCTTGCCTGATGGAATTTTCAACCTAGTGCTAGGCGATAAAAGAATTGGCGAGGCTATGGCAGCCGACGAAAACATCGCCTTGGTTTCGGCAACGGGTTCTACCAATATGGGCAAAAAAGTAGCCTTGGCAGTGGCAGCTCGCTTGGGGAAATCGTTGTTGGAACTGAGTGGCAACAATGCTATAATAGTGACCGAAAATGCCAATTTAGAATTGGCCATT
>DMUD01000218.1:2608-2808 GCA_003476475.1 Cytophagales bacterium
ATGCCAATTTAGAATTGGCCATTCCTGCTATTGTATTTGGAGCAGTGGGCACTTGCGGCCAACGCTGCACCAGCACCAGACGGCTAATTGTGCACGAAAACATATACCAACAGGTGAAAGAACGATTGGTAGAAGTGTATAAAAGCATCGCTCCCTCGAACCCCTTTGACGAGGGCGCACTTTTGGGCCCGCTAATAGAC
>DMUD01000136.1 GCA_003476475.1 Cytophagales bacterium
TTCCAAACCATGGGGCGCTTTGTCGTCGATAAATTTTAATTTTGGTTTTTTAGAATTGACCCAATAGCATTTATCTAAACGAAACCTTTGCATGGCCACTGCACCAGAAACTGTTCTCGAAGATTTGAAGCGTAACAAATATGCCCCAGTCTATTTTTTACAGGGCGAGGAACCATTCTATATCGACCAAATAAGCGATTTTATCGAAGCAAATGCCTTAAAAGATCATGAAAAGAGTTTCAACCAAGTGATTTTGTATGGTAAAGAAACCAATTTGCCTACTATTCTCGACAATGCGCGTCGTTTTCCGATGATGGCCGACCGCCAAGTGGTGATTGTAAAGGAGGCACAAGAACTATCCGATTTGGAAAAGGACGGAAAGGGAAATCAGGCAAATCCTTTGCTATCCTATTTGAAAAACCCTGTGACAAGCACCATTCTCGTTTTTTGTCACAAATACAAAAACTTGGATGCGCGCAAGGCATTGGCAAAAGAGATGGACAAAGGGGCTGTGGTCGTAAAAACAGAAAAGATAAGAGATTACAAGTTGGTCGATTGGATAAATCAATATGTGAAAAGCATCGGTTTGGGCATCACACCACGTGCAGCTTCACTTTTGGCCGATTCGGTGGGCGTGGACTTGAGTCGCATAGCCAATGAGCTAGCTAAAGTGCGTATCAATCTCAAAGAGGTAAAAGAGATTGATGAGAACGATATTCATAAATATGTAGGCATCAGTAAGGAGTACAATGCTTTTGAACTTTGTAATGCATTGAAGGACAAGAATGTGCTAAAAGCCAATCAGATATTGCAGTATTTTGCCTCCAATCCTAAAAATAATTCGGCGATCGGTATATTGGTGGTGCTATACAACTACTTTTCGAAAGTATTGCAAGTGCACTACTGCGCAAAAAAAGACGATGCAAGTTTGGCAGCCATTTTGAAAACGAGTCCGTATTTTGTGAAAGATTACCACACGGCCTCGCGCACGTATCCCGCTCACAAAGTACAGGACATTATACACTATTTGAAAGAAGCCGATATGCAGTGCAAGGGGGTGGGGGTTTCGAACATACCCGAAAGCGAAATTTTGAAAGAACTGATTTTTAAAATCCTGCACTGAGTTTTTCGAAGGGCAGTTGGTACATTTGAACAGGTTGTTGCAAAACCAACACAGATTTTTTCAGGAATGACTTAATAATCGACTGCGAGTCTTGCGTGTCGTAACAGGGTTGTAGGTGGACTTTCAAATCGTCGATGCTATGTATCTCCATGTCGTTTTGTATAAATCCGTAGCCCAGAAAACGTCCTTTTTCTACCATCACAAAGCCATCTTCGTCTTCTTTTCTGCCCGCTGTTTTGATTAGAAAAGTATGCAGCCAAGCTATGTTCTGCAGGGCTATTTCTACCCGTTCGTTGTATGCTTGGGGTTTAATATCCCCTTGGCATATGGGGCAATGTTGTCCAAATTTGGCTTCGTAGTGGCATTTTTCGGTAGTTTTAATTAGTCCACATAGCCGAAGGCAAAGTCCGTGTTGGCGTACCATTTCCATTAGAAACAGAACTGCTTCTGCTTCGGTATTGAAAGTGGAAATTGGCTTGTCGTGTTTCCCAGCTTTTCCGGTTACTAGTCGCACGAAGCCCATCTGATCTATATAGCGATATATCCCAAAGTTGAGCAGGAAGGTTTTGTTTGTTTTGTTGTAGCGCGGATAGTGTTTTTTGATGGCCTCGTTTTCCAGCAGCAACGAGATGAGTTCATTGCCCGTGAGTTTGTAGGTGACACTGTGAATGTGGCTTGCAAACATTCCTTTCTTTTTGCTGTGGGTGTTACCTGTAAAATGTTGTGTTACGCGTTCTTTAATGTTAATTGCTTTTCCTACATATATAATTTCGCCACGCTGGTCGTGAAAGAAATACACACCATGTTGGGCAGGCAGCGAATCGTAGGCTGTGCGCGATATGTGGGGCGGCAGCGACATTTCCTTGCTATTTCGGTTTAGCGAATACCGAATGGTTTCCTGCACAGGGTCGCGCTGCAAAAGTGCGGATAGCAGTTGTACGGTAGCTTCGGCATCGCCCAACGCCCGATGTCTGTCTTTGATTTCGATACCCAAAAACCCACAAATACTGCCCAGATTGTAGCGTTTTGCCTCGGGCACCAATTTTCGTGCCAAACGTACCGTGCACAGTTTTTTTCGATTGAAGTCCATCCCGAGCAGGGAAAATTCTTTTTTTACAAAAGAGAAGTCGAAATTGACGTTGTGAGCAACGAATACTTTGTTTTCGGTCAAAGCTTGCACCCGCTCTGCAATTTCTTCGAAAATAGGAGCTTGTGCTACCAATTTGTTGGAAATGCCGGTAAGGGAAGTGATGAAGGGTGGAATAGGGCGTTGCGGATTTACCAAGCTGGAAAATGAGTCCACCACTTGGTTGCCGTCAAACACTACTACGGCAATCTCTATTATTTTTCCATAAGAAGCATTGCCACCGGTAGTCTCGATGTCGACCACTGCATACATGAAGCGAATTTAATAAATTTTTCGACTATTTGTCAAAGAAATCGGTGTTTTGCTGTGTACCAAAATCGCTGCAACAAGGTCCTTCATGCACGGCTTTCATCCATTCTTCATCAGAAATTTGATGTTTTTCGTTGTTAGGAGATTCGCACCAAGAGCAAGGGCTTAAATCTTCTTCCAACCCTTTTCCTTCGCATTTAGGGCACACATAGCCACATCCAGCCATTAGATGGTGGTAACCCAACCGTGGGTATCGGGAGTTAATCCCATCCGAATCTTTTTCAGTTCTTCAGCAATTTTGAGAGAGAAAGAACGCGATTCGACAGGCGGTAGCACATATTCTTTTCCTTGGTCGCTAATGACGGCAATGGGCGACACCACTGCAGCAGTACCCGACCCAAAAGCATCTTGCAATAACCCCTTTTCGGCTGCTTGTAGCACCTCTTCGATGCTTACCTTGCGTTCTTCTACCTTCATTCCCCATTCCCGCGCCAAGGTCAGGATGCTGTCGCGAGTGATGCCTGCCAGAATGGAATCGTTGAGTACAGGTGTCACAAGTGTGTCGTTGATGACAAACATAAAATTCATGGTGCCTGCTTCTTCAATGTAGCGATGCTCGGTGCTGTCGGTCCAAATTAGTTGATCGTAGCCTTTTTGTTGGGCAAGCTTGGCAGGATAAAGCGAAGCGGCATAATTGGCAGCCGTTTTGGCGGCTCCCAGTCCTCCTTTTGGGGCTCTCACATATTGCCTTTCTACCAATACTTTCACGGGAGCTGCATAGTATTTTCCAGACGGAGAAAGAATAATCATGAATTTGTAGGTGTCGGAAGCCCTTACGCGTATTTCCTCGTCGAGCGAAAACATAAAAGGCCTTATGTACATCGAACTGCCTTCGGCAGTGGGTATCCAATCTTTTTCTAAAAGCAAAAGTTCTTTCAACCCATCTATGAATATTTCTTTAGGTATTTGGGGCATGCACAGTCTTTCTGCTGAAAGGTTCATGCGATTGAAGTTCGCGTCTGGACGAAAAACACGAATTTTCCCGTCCTCACATTTAAACGCTTTTAGTCCTTCGAAAATAGACTGGCCGTAATGGATAAAATTGGTAGCAGGACTTAAGCTCAGATTTTGAAAGGGAACAATTTGGGGTTTTTCCCAAGCGCCGTTGTGGTAATCGCACACCAGCATGTGGTCTGAAAATATTTTTCCGAAGCCTAAGTTATGAAAATCTGTTTGGGACAGACGGCTGGAAGTGGTTTTGTGTATTTCTATTTGATTAGCAGAAATCATGCCCATTTTTTAGTTAAAGGGCTACGAATATAGGGAAACAACATAATTTGACCAAAATAAATGGAAAGCGAGCTTACTTCTTTTGTATTCTGGCCATATAAAAACCGTCTTGTCCTTCCGACGGCCAAATTTGTTTTTCTTCCAACAGATCAAAATCTTTTGGGTGGTTTTCAAGGAAACGGCGCACTTGATTGCTGTTTTCGGAAGGCAAAATGCTACAGGTGGCATACACCATTATCCCTTTTTTTTTCAACATTGAAGGATAATTTTCAAGAATAGATTGCTGTATTTTCCTCACTCTGTCAATTTCCTTAATAGATAATTTCCATTTTGCGTCGGGGTTGCGGTTCAGAACGCCCAAACCCGTGCAAGGAACATCGAGTAAAAGTCGGTCAGCTTTTTGATATAAACGGGCTATGCTAGCATCGGAAATGAGACAGCTTTCGACGATAGTCGCATCGGCTCTTTTGGCCCTTGTTTCAAGGTTGGTTAGCTTTTTCTCTTCCACATCTAGGGCTACAATGTGTCCTTTGTTTTGCATAAGTGCGGCCAAATGCAGTGTTTTGCCACCACCTCCTGCACAGGCATCTATCACGTACATGCCTGGTTCTGCCTGTAAAAATGGAGCGATAGCTTGCGAACCAGCGTCTTGTATTTCAAAAAAACCTTTTT
>DMUD01000016.1 GCA_003476475.1 Cytophagales bacterium
TGTATATGCCAAGCAAGGGTATTTAAAGAAAGTTTTTTTTCAGCCATACTTGTACACAGCAACATTTCGCCAGTAGAGAATAGCTCGGCATCGCGCGCATCGTAACCGTCATTTCCCAACTCATGAAAAGCCAATATGGCCTGACTACTGTTTTGTTCGTCAGATGCATCAATCTTTATTAATCTATTTGCACTTTCTTTTCGCATGTTTGCATACACTTCGGAAGCCGGGTGGGCTGGTTTGTGCTTTTCAGAAAAGGTAAGGTTGCCATTGGCAATGGCTTTCACGAAAAAACCTTGTGACGAAGCAATAAAACGGCCAACACCGTGATTATTAATGTTTCTGTTTTCACTTCCTGGTCTTGGGTCTAGGCTTATGCCAGTGAGGGCGTTGTATATGAAATAAGTGCTATTTTTTTGCGAAGAATTGAAGGGATCCATGATGTAAAGGTTGGCTTCTACCAATTCGTGGTTGGAGCCATGAAAATATACCGAGTCCCAATCAATTTCGCATGGGTACGGATTTCCTATCAAATTCCAGCCTTTGGTGCCATTTTCCGAATAGCTTATGGGCACTAACACTTCTCCCACTTGGGGTTTGCCCATCACGGTAAGCAGGTCGTCGTTGTTGTCAAGGCCTACATTTACTTTGTAGCCTTTTCCTATTGGTAACGAAATAGTGTAAGAACCCAAAAACCTCCAGGCGCTGTTTCGTTTTATGGAATCTCGGTCGCCCACGCTATTTTTTTCGTTGTAGGCTGCTACTGTGGCCCCTAGTTTTATAAGTATATCGTCCGACCACTGCATTAGCACCAATCCTTTCAAAGATGGAGCAAGAAGTACGGTAGGTGCTGGCCTGCCCGGATATAAGTAAGGCAAGCGAGAAGCTGGACTGGCAATGTAGCGCGACGTCAAAAAAGTCGAATTGGCGGTGATGGTTCCTCCCACGCGCCCTAGCCTGGCTGTATTGTCTACAAAAAAGGTAGGTGCTGCCGATTGTAGAAACATGACCTTGCCCAAGGGCACATCGAGAATGCCTGATTTTACCAAAAGTGTACCCCGTGGCAATATCAAGGTGCTCCCCGTAGTCAGTTTACCCAACCCTTTGTCTATTGTCAAATTGAAAAACGTTTCATTTCCCCCGTATTTGAGGATAGTAGCATTGCCACTATCCTCAAATACCACTGTGCCCGTGTTGGGAATGAAATTGCCCAAATTTGTCCAGTTACCATATACTTTTAAGGTATTTGCACCCAAAGAAAGACCCGCTTCTGCTTCAATCAAAATGTTTTTCACCCATGCCGAAGACGTAATCGTTAGGTTGACCGAACTTGGGATGGTAACATCGGTAATGGGACTTGGCAAACTGCCACACATCCAATTGCCCGCTTTGTTCCAATCATGGTCTATTCTACCCGACCATACCCTTACCGTTTCAGGATATTCTTTCACCACCATACTATCTATTTTGCTGATGGCCGTTGGGCATTGCCCTTGTTCGACTACGGCACGATAGTATTTAGTTGCCGTTATATTCGATATAGTTATGCTACTGTTAGTATCCATCAGTTCTGAAAACCCTGTAGTAAAGGTAGTATCGCTGGCATACTGCCACTTTTGCACCTTACCCACTTGCCCCAAAAGGGTCAATGTTGCACTGTCATTTCCCAAACACAGCACTTCGCCACCCGAAACCCACCCCCCAACACTAGCTGGCTCAACTGTAGTTGAAAAATTGCTTTGCACCACGCCACCGGGTGTTGTCACCAAAATATTTCCTGTAGTAGCCGTACTTGCTCTCATGGTGATAGAACGAATATTCTTACTTACAATCTCGGCTTGGCTTGTGCCTATGCCCACCATAGTAGTGTTTCGAAGGTTGCTACCTTTCAAAATGGCAATAGTACCGGCACAAAAAGAAATTGGTACACTGTCTAATGTGGGCTGTCCGATTTGGTGCGCAATGTCGGAAGCTGTAAATCGGCCAAATTCTGTAATTCCCGAAAGTGTAATGGCGTTTCGGTCTATAAGTCCTCCTTGATCTGTCCAAATAGTAAACGGACTTGATGACTGGTACAAACCAAGTTCGGAAGCATTTTGGCCGTTGAGCTCGCTTGTGCTGTCATAACTGAATTTCAAGCTACAGTTCAGCCCCGAATTTTGATTTGGAATAATGGTAAAATAGCGTTTAATAGACGAAGTAGAATTGTTGGAAATAGCCTGACCTGTTACCCTAAATACCGCTGTATTTCCGAGCGATGCACCGTTTGCCGTAATCTCTAGGCCTATTCCACCAAAGCTATTACTTAAATTTTCATTCAACATTCGAGTGGTACTCAGGTTGCCCACCACCGTTTGCCCCGCTGCTTCCATAAGGGTTGCTGTACCGCCAAGTGTGAGTGTATTTCCGTTGGTAAGGATAGAACCCAAGACAATAGCCAAGTTTCCGTTGACTAAAACATCCTTTTGCCCAGCCAAAATCAGTTTTTTTCCACTAGCTTTTTGCACTGTCAGGTTTTGAAAACTTGAAGCGGAATCGCCCAAGAGGTATTGGTCTGCCAATGGATTATTAAACGTGAGCATAGCCGTTCCCTGCCGGAAAGTACCATTATTAGTAAAATCTCCTTTCAGGTTCACTGTCTGATTGCCCGAAAGTGCAAGCGTACCGCCAATGGTCACATTCCCATTTACATTTCGTGTGCCTCCCAAGGTCCAAGTCTTGATGCCCGTATTAGTA
>DMUD01000314.1 GCA_003476475.1 Cytophagales bacterium
CCTGGATTAATCGCAGCATCGGTTTGAATAAAAGACTCGATGGGGAAACGGCTATTTACCACGCCCACATGGCGCCCTTTGGCACTCACAATGCCGGCGGTGACTGTCGTGGCCAAATTAAAAGGATTTCCAACGGCCAGCACCCATTCGCCCACTTGTACTTCTTTCGAAGAGCCAATGCGAATGGCAGGTAGGTTTTCGGCTTCTATTTTCAGCACGGCAATATCGGTCGAAGCATCGGTGCCTATGAGCTTGGCAATGTAGCTGCGTTTTTCGTGTATCACCTCTATTTTGTCGGCCTTGTCTATCACGTGGTTATTGGTCACGATGTAGCCGTTTTTGCTAAAAATAACGCCCGAGCCCGAGTTTACCCTTTGTTGGGTAGGATTGCCGCCATAGAAGTAATAGTCGAACCAGCTCATTTGGTTGTAAACAGTGGAAGATGTTTTGATAAATACTACCGCTGTGGTGCTTGCTTGCGAGGCCTCCACAAAATCTTTGTTTAGCGATATGTCGGAAGAAAGGGCGGTAAAGCGTACAGGTTGTACGGTTGCCACTTTGGCTTGTGATGTTTGGGTGAGGCTTGGTACAATATAATAAGTAGCCAATGCGCCGGCCACACCGGCTGTAAAAGCGAGTAGGGAAGTTTTGAAGTAATGCATGGATACAACGGTGTCAAATACAAAAATAACATGCTTTGCTTTTGAAAGAAGTGAGCAAGCCAACAGATGTAACGCTTTTACGTTGCAAAACATTGCATAATGCTTAAAATCTTTCCGTTCTTTGTTATTTAAATTTTAGCGATGTCGCCCAAGAAAATTGCCTTTTTTGCCTCAGGTTCAGGTTCTAACGTTGAAAATATTGTCCTTTATTTTCGGGAGAAAGAAATAGCGGCCCAATTTTTAGTATTGTGCAACAATCCCAATGCTTATGTATTGCAGAGGGCAGATAAATTGGGTATTGAAAGCATCGTATTCGACAAGAAGGCGCTAACCGAAAGTGGCGAAGTGCTGCGTCAATTGCAAGCATTCAATCCCGACTTGATTGTGTTGGCAGGTTTTTTGTGGCTTATGCCGGCATCTTTCGTACAGGCCTTCCCAAACCGCATTGTGAACATACACCCCGCTCTTTTGCCCAAGTATGGGGGCAAGGGTATGTATGGTATGAGAGTGCACGAAGCCGTGGTGGCCAACAATGAAAAAGAAAGCGGCATCACCATTCATTATGTGAACGAGCACTACGACGAAGGCGCCTACATTTGCCAGGTGACCTGCGCCATTGCCCCGCACGACAGTCCGGAAGATGTCGCCCAAAAAGTGCACCAGTTGGAATATGCTCATTTTCCAAAAACCATAGCGGCTCTTTTGAATCTAGCCCCCTTGTAGCCAATGGAAAAACCCCACAGCAAGTCGCCAAAAGCCAATACAAGAAAGCCCAAAGCGTCCAAAAAAAAGGTTTTGTTGCGCATTTTGGTTCTTTTTAAAAAAGCACTCATTCTCTTTTTTGCCTCCAGCATCGGTTTCACCATTTTGTACCGCTATGTTGACCCGTTTTTTACGCCCCTCATGGTCATTCGTACCGTACAGCAGGTGTTCCATGGCGACAACATACGTCTAAAAAACACATGGGTCGATTTGGAAGAGATGTCCATGTTCATGCCCAAGGCAGCTTTGGCTGCCGAAGACCAAAAATTTTTCCAACACAACGGCTTCGATTTCGAGGCCATAGGCAAGGCATTTGAACGCAACCAAAAATCAAAAAAACTACGTGGCGGAAGTACCATATCGCAGCAAACAGCCAAAAACGTATTTCTATGGTCGGGTTGCTCGTGGCTTAGGAAGGGATTGGAGACCTATTTTACAGTGCTTATCGAGTTTTTTTGGCCCAAGAAGCGCATTTTGGAAGTGTATTTGAATGTGATAGAAATGGGCTCTGGTATTTACGGAGCCGAGGCCGCCTCGCAATACTACTACCACAAATCGTGTCGGAAACTGACCAAATCTCAAGCCGCCGCCATTGCCTCGGTTTTCCCCTTGCCATTGAAGTGGGACCCTCGCAAACCTTCGGCGCGCCTTTCAAAAAAACAAGCTTGGATAAAAAGACAAATTGACGGCGTGGAAATAAGTGAATAGAATTTTATATATTATCTAAGCTTGTTAAAGGAGGTGTTCTAAAAGCTTTGGAAATTTTTTTCGAAAAATGGAGAGGCGAGAAAGAAACTGTCAATTGGTCAAAACTGTCAGGCATATGGTATTTAGTTCACCATTTTAATTCCTATTTGCTTTAAATGCTTTCTTGAATAGAAAAGGCAGAATTAAAGCTTGGAAATGTAATTATCATTATATTTGTGTTTTTTTTCTTAAATAGAATACCGTAATTCAGAAGTTTCCGAATTATGTAGAATGATTTGGATTAAAAAAAATCTTAAACCTTTAAAAAATTTACTAATGAAAAAATTACCATTACTAATTGCTTTTTTCTTTTATGCTTTTTGGGCAAATGCAAATACTTATGCTTGGATATCTCGTGTAAAATTCAACAATATTAACAAATACTCAGGTGACGTAAAATCAGATCAAGATTTTACCGGAGATTACCCAATGATGTTATATCAAGGTTATTCTGAAACATTTGAAGTGGAGGTAAATTGGAGTCGTTCCAATTCATTTTACCAACCTGATGATGTGGAGCTTTGGATTGATTTAAATGAAAATAAACAAGAAGAAGCAAGCGAGAAATCCTATGTTGCACTAAACCTAAATGGTGCAGCCCCAGGAAAAAAGACGATTTCTTTTAGTTACAGCATGCCGGGTAATGTTAAAGTTAACTCTAACAAGTTAATGAAAATTTCCTTGTACCGAAAATCTACCTGTACGGGTTGTAATCCCAGTTATTACAATACTGAAAAATATACCATCACATTTAGGGCAGTTGATTTCCCATACATTACAAAGACCGAATATCAAAGTAAGACAATCACTGATACCAAACCAGATTTGCAATTGGATCACACAATTGATTCACCAACAGATTCTAAATATTCATTCAATTTATTGAAAGATGTAACAGAAAAACCATATATTACAGTAACTAGACCAAATTCCAATGTGGTGCCAAAGTATTTGGACATCCATATAGATCAAACTCGAAATGGGGATTTTCAGTCGTCCGAGAGAGTAGTTCAAAAAACCCTAGCAAATTGGGCTTCAGGTGTTTTGAGT
>DMUD01000147.1 GCA_003476475.1 Cytophagales bacterium
ACTCAGGTCTAAAATCATGACCCCACTCAGAAATACAATGCGCTTCGTCTACTGCAAGCAAGCTCACGTTCATACGCTGGAAACGCTCAAGAAAAACTTCAGACTTCAACCTTTCAGGCGCTACATACAACAGTTTCACATGGCCATACACACAATTGTCTAAAATTCTGTCCACCTCCTTGTAATTCAATCCCGAATAAATGGCTTCAGCAGGAATATTCTTTGCGCGCAATGCTTCCACTTGGTCTTTCATGAGTGCCACCAAAGGCGATATCACAAGGCACACACCCTCCTTAGCCAGGGCAGGCAACTGATAGCAAAGTGACTTGCCCCCACCTGTAGGCAAAAGTGCCAATACATCATTGCCCTCAATTACAGCCTCTACAATTTCTTGCTGTTGGGGTCTGAAATGCGAATAATTCCAGTACTGTTGTAAAATGTGGTAAATAGTGTCCAAAGTGCTTTGTGCTTACCTAATACAATGAATTCAAAATTAGATTTGTTTCTTTGCGAAAGTAAACAATAAGGGCTTTCGGTAAGACACTTTTCAAATTAGTGCCTTTCTTCCTTTTATTGTTAGTATAAATACGTTTTTTTTGTTGTCTATTTACAAAAAACTAAATCTGGAAATGGGAAAAGTATTGATAATAGGAGCTGGTGGTGTAGGAACGGTGGTGGCCCACAAGGTAGCACAACTACCTCATGTATTTAACGAAGTGGTGTTGGCAAGCCGCACAAAGTCTAAATGCGATGCCATTGTAAAAGCCATTGGCCGTTCCGACATTCAAACGGGGCAAGTCGATGCCGACAATGTGCCCGAACTTGTAGCCTTATTCAATCGCTTCAAACCCGATTTAGTCATCAATGTAGCACTTCCCTACCAAGACCTTACCATCATGGATGCTTGTTTGGAAACCGGTGTGCACTATTTGGACACCGCCAATTATGAACCCAAAGAAGAAGCCAAGTTTGAGTATAGTTGGCAATGGGCGTATCAAGACCGCTTCGAAAAAGCAGGTCTCACTGCCATTTTGGGATGTGGTTTCGACCCCGGCGTTACCAATGTATATACCGCATATGCAGCCAAACACCATTTCGATGAAATTCACGAACTAGACATTGTAGACGCCAATGCTGGAAGCCATGGTCATGCTTTTGCGACCAATTTCAACCCCGAAATAAACATACGCGAAGTAACCCAAAAAGGTAAATATTGGGAAAATGGCAAATGGGTAATCACCGAACCACACGAGATTCACAAACCTCTTACCTACCCTGAAATCGGCCCCAAAGAATCGTATGTGATATACCACGAAGAATTGGAGTCGCTGGTTAAAAATTTCCCAACTTTAAAAAGAGCCCGTTTTTGGATGACTTTTGGGCAAGAATATTTAACTCATCTACGTGTGATTCAAAATATTGGAATGGCTCGAATAGACCCTATTGTGTACAAAGGTGTAGAAATTGTACCTATCCAATTTTTGAAAGAAGTTTTGCCAAATCCAGGAGACTTGGGAGAAAACTACACTGGCTGGACTTCCATTGGATGTCGCATAAAAGGCATTAAAGATGGCAAAGAAAAGACCTACTATGTATACAACAACTGCAGTCACGAAGCTGCTTACAAGGAAACAGGCACTCAGGGTATTAGTTACACTACAGGTGTACCAGCCATGATAGGTGCTAAAATGTTTTTGGAAGGAAAATGGAAAAAACCAGGGGTATGGAACGTAGAGCAATTCAACCCCGATCCTTTCATGGCCGACTTGAATACTTACGGCCTACCTTGGAAAGAACTGCATAATGTGGACTTGGAGGTTTGAAAGGAATAATCTTAATATGTGTAAGAGATAAATTTTGAATAACGAAAGCCATCTTCCCTAGTATTTAAGATTTTTTGGGGCAAAATTAAGTTTGTGACAAGCTGATGTAAAGGAATTTACAATCGGACATTAAGAGATTGCTGAAGTGATAAAAAATTATTTTGCTACAGGAAACAGATTTTGTGAAAATAGAGCTTTTTTGAAACCAAGAACTACATTTCAAGATATTTTTATCACTTTAGTCAAAATGATAATTCTACTTTCCCACAAAAAGTAAAATATTTATGTGTCACAAGTAAAAATTTGCGCTACTAACTAGTATAAAAATATTAAAAAACTTTCAGAAGGGCTATAATCAAGCCAGTCTGTGCAAGTAAAATGGCGATCATTCTATAGGTAATAGATGCCTCTAACTTGGCGATGTCTTCTCTTGTAGCAAATGTCTTTGTTTCTTCTTTAACAGATCGTTCTGTTTTGGCATCTATGTATTCTAAAAACACTTCAGCATCTTTCTCGCCAAATTTTGTTTTTAGTAATTCGTACAATTTGATGTCAACAGTCATTTGGATTTGTTCTGTTTAATTCAACAAATATAACTTAAAAACCCTTTGCACATATGCCTTGTTTAGAACAGGTAATAAAAAAATAACCTCCAAGATTTAATAAAACTTGGAGGTTTGGATTTAATACAATTTGAATTGCTTCTAGTGTAAAAGTACCACTAAAGATTCTTTCCGGGCCATACAGCACTTTCGCCCAATTCTTCTTCAATACGAAGCAATTGGTTGTATTTGGCCATACGGTCGGAACGAGAACATGAACCTGTTTTTATTTGTCCACAATTCAACGCCACGGCCAAGTCGGAAATGGTGTTGTCTTCGGTTTCGCCCGAACGGTGCGACATGATAGATTTGTAGCCATTTTTATGTGCTAGGTTTACTGCATTGATGGTTTCTGTCAAAGAACCAATTTGGTTTACTTTAAC
>DMUD01000304.1 GCA_003476475.1 Cytophagales bacterium
AGGCAGAGGTCTGCAAAACCTCCTACAACGGTTCGAATCCGTTCGGAACCTCTCACACAAAAAAAAGCTATCTTTCAACAGATAGCTTTTTTTTGTATTACATTGTCAGGAACGAGATTTTCACCCTATAAAAAGGCAAAATAAATTTTTTGGATTTAAGTAATTAAAAAAATAGAGGATTTAAGTGAGGATAGTGAAGTAATTTACTGCACGATGATTTTCTTCACTATAGTGTTTTTTCCGCTGTTATAGTTGATTCGAACAAAATAAATGCCTGAACGCAAAGAATTGATATCAAAAGTCTTGTCGAAAGAACCAGTAGTATTTTCGGAGAATAATTCCAGCTCGTTGCCCAACATATCATGTAAAGAAATCCTTGCTTGAGATATAGAAGGAATGTTCATGTTGATAGTAAGCAATGATTTTGCAGGATTTGGAAAAATGCGCAGACCGCTCTCAATGGTATTGGTCACCTCTATACCAGATATTTGGGAAGCAGGAGGCTGAGCCGTTGTTTCCAAAGCGATTAATGATACCAATATGCTGAATGCTTTTTTCAAAATGAGTATTTTGTTATCTACTACGAGTTGCTTGTTGTTTTAGTTCTCTTGCAAATATATTAATAACCACCAAATTAGTAAATAGTTCCACAGAACTACAATATAACAGGTAGGATAGTTGAATAGTGGAGTAATAATTAGCAATTTTGTTCCCTGTTTATCACAAAAAAGGGAATATTTATTCATGAGAGTTTTAAAGTTTGGGGGAACATCTGTTGGGGCAGCAGAAAGCATACGCACCCTCATTGGCATATCAAAAAATTTGTTAGCTAATAAGGAACAAATTGCCGTTGTGCTATCTGCCATGGGTGGGGTCACCAACCAATTAATTGAAGTGGCCAATTTAGCCCAAAAAAACAACCCTGCTTTTTCCGACATTTTGTCTTCAATCGAAAAAAGACATTTTGACACCGCCAAAGCATTGTTGAATGTAAAACACCAAAGCAAGGTAATTGCCAATATAAAACTGACTTTGAATGAGTTGGAAGACATTTTGCATGGCATTTCCTTGCTTAACGAACTTTCCAAACGCACTTTGGATTTGGTCATGAGTTTTGGCGAAAGACTTTCTACCTACCTTGTATATGAAGCTATGCGACAGGAAGGTATCGAGTGCGAATTTTTAGATGCCAGAACGCTAATAAAAACCGATGATAACTTTGGTTCAGCTCGTGTAAATTACAAATCGACCAATGCCAATGTGGAAGAATACTTCAAAAACCACTCAAAAACACAACTTATCACAGGCTTTATTGCCAGTACTGAACAAAATGAAACCACCACGCTAGGCCGTGGAGGTTCTGATTATACTGCCGCAATTATCGGAGCAGCCCTCAACGCTACTGAAGTAGAAATTTGGACAGATGTTGATGGAATGATGACTGCCGACCCTAAAAAGGTAAAAAAAGCCTTCACCATACCAAGGGTTTCCTACATAGAGGCAATGGAACTATCCCATTTTGGTGCAAAAGTAATTTACCCACCTACCCTTCAGCCAGTTTTCTCGAAAAATATCCCAATTCGAATAAAAAACACTTTCAACCCCACTCATGAAGGTACATTGGTAAGCAAGCAAACCGACAAAAACGGCTTTCCAGTCAAAGGTCTTTCCTCTATAAACGACATTGCCCTGCTAAATGTGCAAGGCAGTGGAATGGTGGGCGAAAAAGGGGTAGCAGGTCGATTGTTCAATACCTTGGCTAAACATAGCATCAACATCATACTTATTACTCAGGCATCTTCCGAGCATTCTATATGTTTTGCCATAGACCCTAAAGATGCAGAACAAGCAAAAAACATTTTGGATGAAGAATTTTTTATTGAATTACATAGCAATAAATTAGATAAAATTATTATTGAACGTAACCTTTCTGTAATAGCAATTGTGGGTGAAAACATGAAAATGACTCCTGGCATATCTGGGAAAATGTTTTCTGCATTAGGTCGTAATGGAGTAAATGTGGTAGCTATCGCCCAAGGTTCTTCTGAATATAATCTCTCGGTAGTAGTACCCCAGTCCGATTTGGCCAAAGCCATGAATGCTTTACACGATTCGTTCTTCCTTTCTGAAACCAAAACGATGAATTTGTTTGTGATAGGAACTGGACTTATTGGTAAAACATTAATTCAACAAATTTCGAAGCAAAAAACCTACTTAGAAGAACACAAATCGCTGATAGTGAATTTAGTGGGATTGGCCAACCAATCCAAAATGCTATTCAACGAAAATGGTATTTCTACTACTAAATGGGACAGCGAACTTCAACAATCCGGCAAAACCTCGAATTTGGCTGAATTTGTACATACGATGAAGGCTATGAACCTACCTAACTGTGTTTTTGTGGACAACACGGCAAGCAAAGAGCTTCCTTCATTTTATGAAGATATTTTAAATCATTCTATCTCTATTGTCACCCCCAATAAAACAGCCAATTCTGGTTCTTACAAGGAATACCTAAAATTGAAAAACGCAGCTAGGAAAAGAAGTGTTAACTTTTTGTATGAAACAAATGTGGGTGCAGGACTGCCCGTTATCAATACTTTGAAAGACTTGTTGTTAAGTGGTGAACAAATCATCCGTATTGAGGCTATTCTCTCTGGAACACTTTCATACATATTCAACAATTTCAAAACAGGAGTTAAATTTAAAAATGTGGTGTGGGAGGCCAAACAAAAGGGCTATACAGAACCTGACCCAAGAGACGATTTGAGCGGTTTGGACGTGGCACGTAAAATCCTCATTCTTTCGCGCGAAACGGGATTGCCAATGGAAATGAGCGATATACAAATAGAACAAATATTGCCTGAAAGCTGTGTGAAAGCTAAAACCATCGAAGAATTCTTTGAAACTCTCGAAAAGGAAAATGCATTTTTCGAAAACAAATTGAATTCAGCCCAAAAAGAGGGCAAAGTGCTGCGTTTCATAGCCAAATTAGAAAACGGGAAAGCAAATATCAGCTTGCAAGCAGTATCGGCCGACCATCCGTTTTATTCACTATCTGGCAGCGACAACATCATAGCCTTTACCACTGAAAGATACAAAGAACGCCAACTAGTGGTGAAAGGGCCTGGTGCGGGTGCAGAAGTTACGGCTGCTGGTGTTTTTGCCGATATAATCAACATCAGCCATTCTTGGTCTTAACCCTATTTGTGTTTTCTGAGCTGATTTAACAAAGCCTCGATGTCTTTTGGATATGGTGCTTCGGTGTAAATTGGCGTTCCGTCTAAGGCGAAAAAACCCATCGAAAAGGCATGAAGCGCCACTCGACTAATGAGCGGTTTTTCTTCTGTTTCAAGTTTCAGATTGAATTTCTTTTTGATTTGGGACAAGTACACATCTGTGCCACCGTATTGGGTGTCTGCCACTATAGGGTGTTTCAAATAGGCAAGATGAACTCGAATTTGGTGCATACGACCGGTAACGGGTTCGCATTGCACCAAACTATGCTTTTTGAAAAATTCGATGGTATTGAATATCGTTTGGGCTTCTTTTCCTTCTAGCCTATCTATTTTCACCACCCCGGCATTCAATGTAAGCAAAGGCACATCTACAATGGTTTCTTTAAAATTGGCTAATCCGTCTACCACTGTATGATACACTTTATTAACTTCACGATGTTCCAATTGTATAGCCAAATGACGATAAGCTTCTGGTGATTTGGCAATGACCAAAATACCCGATGTTTCCTTATCCAATCGATGGCACACCTGTGCATCTGGCCAATACTCTTTGGCAAGGCGCAATATGCCTTTTATAGTCTTATCCCTATCGTCCAATGTTGGAATGCCATAAGGCTTGTTGACGATAATGTAATGTTCGTCTTCGCGTAAAATGATGTCGGAAAAAGAGAAATATTTAGCCAATTTGTTTAATTATTAATTTAAAAGCAAAGGTTGTGCCTTTGCCTAACTTGCTTGTTACATTGATTTTAGAATTGTGTGCCTCCAATACCTTTTGTACAATCGACAACCCTAGACCAGAACCACCCCTTTCTTTCGATCTACTTTTTTCTACCCTATAAAAACGGTCAAAAATTCGGTTTAAATGCTCGTGTGCTATGCCTGGCCCATCGTCTTTAATGCTGACCAATACATGTTCTTTGTCTTTTTCCAACACCACCTTTACTTCCCCTTTTTCTTTACCATATTTGATTGAATTGTCTACCAAATTCAATACCACCTGTTTTATTCGAAATGGGTCACCCTCTACTAGCACAGCGTTTTGAAAAGCGTCTAAAACCAGTTTGGATTCATTTCTCTCGGCCTTATCTTCCACTTGTTCGAAAACATCTTTTATCAATTGATTCAGGTCGAACCATTCCATTACCATTTTCAACTCACCTGTTTCCATTTGCGAAAGCAGGATAATATCTTGAACCAAAGCCTCCAATCCATCTAAATTTTTGGCTGCTTTCTTTAAAAATTTCTCCCTGTTTAATTTATCATAGATTGCCCCGTCTAAAAGGGTATGAATAAACCCTTGGGCTGCGAAAATAGGTGTTTTCAATTCGTGGGAAATGTCGGCTAAAAATTCACGACGATAGACCTCAAGTTTCTTCAACTCGTCAATTTCCTCTTCCTTTTTGCTAACAAAATTGAAAAGTTCTTGATTGATACGGCTGTATTGGTCTCCTGAGCTTTTTATTTTCTTCACAAATTGTTTAAAATCCTTTTTTTTGAGCTTGTCAAGCATCTTGTATAATTTATTTATCTCTCGAAAAATGACAAATTCAAGCGTAAGGAAAATAAATAGAAAGGCAGTAAAAAAAGTAACAAAGGTTGTAGAAAGCACTGCTCTCCATGAAAGTATATCCAAAAAACTAAGATAGCCCGCCATGGTAAGGGCAATGATGGCGGCCAAAACAAGACCTGCTATGCGCGAATTGAAGAACATATCTTAGTGGGCTTGCAGGGCTCTTTTTTTCTGCACCCTGCGTATATCTTCTACAGTACCTTTCGGTATTGCATCTATAAGTGTTTGTGTATAAAAAGATTGTGGATTCTTGTAAATATCTTCGGCAAACCCCATCTCTTCTATTATTCCATGATTCATCACTATCAAACGATCGGCCATAAACTTTACAACCGACAAATCGTGCGAAATAAACACACAGGTAAAATGAAATTTTTCTTTCAAATTGTTAATTAAATTTAGCACTTGCGCTTGCACCGACACATCCAAGGCCGAAACCGACTCGTCACAAATAAGAAATGAAGGATTTAAAGCCAAAGCTCTTGCAATGCATATTCTTTGGCGTTGCCCACCTGAAAATTCATGAGGGTAACGGTTTAAATGATGTCCATTCAAGTTTACCGTTTCCAAAAGCTCCACAACTCTTTCCTTCCTTTCTTTGTCTGAAGAAAGTACACCATGTATGCGCATGGGCTCTACAATAGCATCGCCAATGGTAATGCGCGGATTGAGAGAAGAGTATGGATCTTGGAAAATGATTTGCATTTCGCGACGCAAAACTCTCATTTCATGAGAATTAAAAGAAGAAATATTTCGGCCTTTGTACAATATTTGGCCTTCGGTTGGGTCAAGTAACTTGATAAGTGTTCGTCCTAAAGTAGTTTTACCACACCCAGACTCCCCTACCAAACCAATTGTTTCGCCAGGGTAAATATCAAAAGAGACATTATCGACGGCTTTTATAAAATCGGTAGCTTTCCTGAACAAGCCTTTCCCGATAGGAAAATATGTTTTTAAATTTTTAACACTCAGAAGAGGTTCCTGCTGAATAAGTTGCTTGTTTCGTTTGGTAACTTCTTCTTCTGTTATCAAATTCATAAAAATTGCTTCCCCTACCGATCCAAACTCTCCATCCGATTTTTCGGTTACCTGACCAAAATCGTCGGTTACCATAAAATCGGAAACTACGGGAAGTGATTTCAGTTTAAAATCAAGTTTTGGCCTACAAGCTAGCAATCCTTTGGTATAGGGATGCTTAGGATTCACCATCACATCAAGTAAACTTCCTTTTTCAACCACATCGCCTCTATACATAACCATCACATGGTGGGAAATTTCGGCGATTACACCCAAATCGTGAGTAATAAACAAAATGGATGTGCCAAATTCTTTTCGAATGGATTCTAGCAACTCCAAAATAGTGGCCTGAACGGTTACATCCAGGGCAGTGGTAGGTTCGTCGGCAATGAGCATTGCAGGGTTGCAACTAATTGACATGGCAATCATTACCCTTTGTTTTTGACCGCCAGACAATTCGTGTGGATAGCAGTTGAAAATTCTTTCGGGCTTTGGCAGCTTAACTTTTGAAAATAGCTCTAAAGCTTTTTCCTTGGCCTTTTTTGAATTCAAACCTTCGTGCAACATGAGCACCTCTGCCACTTGATTTCCACAAGTAAAAACAGGATTCAAAGAGGTCATAGGCTCTTGAAATATCATGCCTATTTCTTTGCCACGAATGTTTCTAATTTCTTTGACAGATAGTGTCAAAAGATCAATCCAGCCTTTTGAAGGAGAATTGAACCAAATTTCACCCGAAGATATTCTACCTGGTGGAATATTGAGCAATTGAAGAATTGAAAGCGAAGTAACCGATTTGCCTGAACCCGATTCGCCCACTATTCCCAAAACTTCGCCTTTTTTCAAAGTGAAACTAATGTTTTTGACGGCATTGGTCATACCCGTTTCATGCTCGAATTGTACCGTAAGGTTCCGGACTTCAAGCAACAAATTGGGGTCAAATTCAGAAATAGGCTTTTGTAATATCATGCTGACCTATTGTTTCTTTTTTATAATTTGAGTGACTTTAAATTCGGTACGGCGATTCATTTGGTGTTCTTCTTCTGTTTTGGCATCTTCTACTAAATGCTTCTCCTCGCCATAACCCAATGCTACCACTCGCTCCGATTCAATGCCCTTTGAAATGAGATAGTTCACTGCCGCTTCTGCTCTTTTTTGCGAGAGTCGAAGATTATATTCATTGTTTCCACGACTATCGGTATGAGAGCCCAATTCAATGGAAATCTCTGGATTGTCGTTTAAAATTTGCACTAATTTGTCCAGTTCTTTGGAAGCGTCGGTACGAATATCGGATTTGTTGTAATCGTAATAGATGTTTTCTAGCACAATTTCTTTTTCCAAAATAATGGAGTCCAAATCAAGATTTATTTCAAAAGTGATGGTATTGACAGTGTCTTTCAACTGAAATTGAGGAACACTTCGCCCAACAGTTGAAAAACTTTCTCTTTTGGTAAAAAAACCAGCCTTTGTAGCTATAAAACGATATATTTTTTCCGTTTCAATAGAAAAAACCATTTTACCATCTTGTTTCGAGTTAAACTCATGCACCAAAGTATCAAGCTGATCGTACATTTTTACATGCACTCCTCTCAGGGGCAAGTCATTGCCCGACTCGTTATTTTTTTGGGTGTACACTATCAATTTATAATCCACTTTTTTACGAGAATGGGGCGAAAAAGCAACGTAATAAATGTCGTCGTTCCCCTTCCCACCCGGTTTATTGGAACAAAAATAGCCTATATCTGGCGTTACAAAAGTGAGCCCAAAATCATCATAGCTGCTGTTAATGGGGTAACCCAAATTCTCGATAGAGATATTACGAGAAGTGTCTTTTGTGGCTACAAATACATCAAGTCCGCCCAAGCCTGCATGCCCATCTGAGGCAAAATACAATTTGCCGTCGCCTGAAACAAAAGGGAACATTTCGTTTCCTGAAGTGTTGATGCGCGACCCCAAATTGTAGGCAGGACCAAATTTGCCATTTTCCAACACGGCACAACGATACAAGTCTATACCACCGTAACCGCCTTGCCTTATGGAAGAAAAA
>DMUD01000137.1 GCA_003476475.1 Cytophagales bacterium
GAGAATAATCGATAATTTCTGACACGTTTTTTAATTTCGCTGAATGGCAAATTTAATCAGCTAATTTGAATAATATTGGATAAAGGCTGATTTATGGACTAGCAAGTCCCATAGCCTCTAGCACTTTTTGTAAGTCTTGTAAATTTACGACAATATCCACCTCGTCGTCTCCTTCCCACATTTCGGACATTGCAAATTCAGATGAATAGAGTAAATAATACTCAAGTTGATGTGCATCGGCCAATTCGTAATACGTTCCTTTGAAATAACGGAAATGCTTGTGAAATCTTATTTCGCAAACTTTCGCGCCAGAATCACAAAATATGACATTGGTAAGATTGGCACCATGAGTAGAAATGATGTATCGAGCGTTTTTATACAACATGGTCTGCTCTTCAAAAGTATAGTCTTCGTTGAGGATTTTGACGAAGCCATATTCGGCAAGCTTTTCCACCAATTGTGTTTCATTTACCACTCTACGCATTTTAGCATTCTCTCTGCTTACGTATATTTTTTCGGGGTAAAGTTTGGTCGAATGAACAGGCAAATAATTTTTCACTTTATCCTGTATAAAATCTTTGAACCAATTTCCATTCCAATTGTAAGTACTAGCATACAATTCTTCACATTCGAAAGCCCTGTTTCTAGCATCGAAACTGATACAAGCCGAACGTTTAATGCCAAATTTTTCGAAGATATTCTTAAAAATATCTTCCTCTATTTTCAAAAAAATGAAATAATCAAAGTCATTGACTGACAACTGAATATCTTCCATCAAGGAGAGTGTTGTAACACTGTCCACGATGTTGTGGTAATACCCAGATCCCCCTTTCAAAAGCAGTGTCTTTCCTTTCAAAAACTTGGTTCTGGGCAAAAAAAGCCTACTAAAAAGTGGGTGAACTTTTGCCGAAGAACCGTATGCGTGAGAATATGGCTTAAGCAGGATGTCTGATTTTGTCACCACCGCACAACCTTCCTCATATACCCTGCCAAAAGGCAACTTTACTACATGCCGTGCAGTATCGGCAGTACGAGCTCCTACCTCGGCACCTTTAGCGGGGTTGCCCACTACATATTTGGGGTTTGAAATGCTAATTTTACCTTCGTGTAATGTCCAAAAAGCAATGTTCTCCCCTTTTCCCGCTTCTTTTTCTACATATTCTTTTACTAAATGGGCACCCCAAAGTTCGTGCTTCAAACCACCTATATATTTGGCCGAGAAAGGCAAATGCAACAATACTTTATCATTTATCTGCCAACAAAAATCATAGGCTTTTTGAAAAAGATAACGTTTTACCTTTATCAAAAACTTAAACTTTTTGAGCTGTTTTTTCAAACTCATGACCATGATATTTTGTAGATAATACAGCTCATCAAAGTAATGGAACTTTTGTGCTAAAAGTATTGAATGCTATCAACTATTTGTAAAACAATAAAGAAAAATTAAATAGAAGGACAAAGCTAATAAGTCCATTCAAATAATTTTGCTTGTACAGAAGAGCAGTATTGCAAAAACAGACGAATATTTGAAAATAAATATACAAATGTATTTATTTTATGTTTTTATCTATATTCTATATTAACTGCTACAGTACCCTCTATCCCCTGCTTCTTTTTTTATACTTTTGAGGGGTTTATAAAAGCGTAACAAATTAGCTCATCAAATTGGACACACCAAGAATCGCAGTTATAGGTTTGGGATATGTTGGACTGCCCATTGCGTTGGCTTTCGCAAAAAAACTGCGTGTTGTGGCCTTCGATATTAATGAACACAGGGTACAGTCCCTTACAGAACACAAAGATGATCGTGAAGATGTGGAAGCCATCGAATTTGAAGGTGCTGACATTTTATTTACAAACGACCCCTCTTTGCTTAAAGAAGCAAATTTTTACATCGTGGCAGTTCCGACCCCTATCGATGCCAACAAATTGCCAGACTTAAAACCTTTGCTCAACGCCACCCATACTATTGGGAAGGTTTTAAAAAAAGGCGACTATGTTGTATTTGAATCAACAGTGTACCCTGGCTGCACAGAAGAACAATGTGTCCCAATACTTGAAAAGGAATCTGGTTTAAAACATCTCAAGGATTTCAAAACAGGATATTCGCCCGAAAGAATAAATCCAGGCGACAAAGAGCATTCTTTTACCAAAATCACAAAAGTAGTTTCGGGATGCGATTCAGAGGCATTGGCTACCATAACCTACACTTACCAATTGGTAATCCAAGCAGATATTTACAAAGCTTCTTCTATAAAAGTAGCAGAAGCTGCCAAAATAATAGAAAATACACAGCGTGACCTAAACATCGCGCTAATGAACGAACTTTCTATTATTTTCGAACGCATGAATATTAACACCTACGAAGTATTGGAAGCGGCAGGTACAAAATGGAATTTTTTAAATTTTTCCCCTGGTTTAGTGGGAGGGCATTGCATTGGTGTTGACCCATACTATTTAACATACAAAGCCAAACAAATGAACTATATGCCAGAAGTAATCTTGATTGGTAGGCATATAAACGACAGCATGGGTGACTACGTTGCAAAAAAAATGGTACACCTGTTAGAATCCCAGAATGTACCCATAACAAACGCAAAAGTGTTGGTAATGGGAATAACTTTCAAAGAAAATGTGCAAGATATTCGAAATTCGAAGGTGGCAGATTTGGTAATCGCTTTGAAACTTGAAAAAGTAAATGTAGATGTGTGGGACCCAAAAGCGAATAAAGAAGAAACTTTGCGCGAATATGGCTTTAGTTTGGTAGACATTTTGCAAAACGATTACGATGCTATTGTTTTGGCAGTTCCTCACAAAGAATTTTTAAACAAAAATGAAGATTATTTCAGGCAATTTTGTCCAAATGGAATTTTGGCCGATTTGAAAGGTCACTACAGAGGCAAAATTAAAAAGCTGCATTATTGGAGTTTATAGATAAATTAAATATATTAGAATAGGTCACCGCAATTTATTATCACAAAAAAAGCCCTAGAAAAATGAAAAAAATTCTTGTTACAGGAGGCACCGGTTTTATTGGCTCCCACACAGTAGTGGAATTGCACAATGCTGGCTATGAACCCATTTTGATAGATAATTTCTCGAACTCTGAACGCTCTGTGCTACAAGGAATTAAAAACATTACGAACAAGGACTTTAGTTTTTACGAAGCTGACTGTAATGACCCTAATACTTTTCAGTCCATATTCAGGGAACATAAAATTGAAGGAGTCATTCATTTTGCTGCATACAAAGCCGTAGGGGAATCGGTTAAAGTGCCTTTAAAATACTATAACAACAACATAAATTCACTTATCAACTTGCTAGAAAGCATGTTGAAATTTGAGGTAAACAATCTGGTTTTTTCTTCTTCTTGCACAGTATACGGCCAACCCGACTCCTTGCCTGTTACCGAAGATGCCCCTATTAAAAAGGCTGAATCGCCTTATGGCAACACAAAACAAATATGTGAAGAGATCATTGTAGACACTTGTGCAGCCAATGCTTCTTTGCATGCCATTTCATTGCGTTATTTTAATCCTATCGGAGCACATCCTTCGGCCGAAATTGGCGAACTGCCATTAGGTATTCCAGGCAATTTGGTTCCATTTATTACCCAAACAGCGGCAGGAATTCGGGAAAAACTGACCGTTTTTGGAAACGATTACCACACACCCGATGGCAGTTGCATACGAGACTATATTCATGTAGTAGACCTTGCCAAAGCCCATGTAAAAGCTTTCGAACTTTTAGATAAAAAAACAGCAGGATTCTACGATTTTTTCAACATTGGCACAGGCAAAGGCAGTACAGTGCTAGAAGTAGTAAAAGGCTTTGAAAAAGTTACAGGAAAAAATCTTAATTATTGGGTAGGACCTAGACGCCCAGGCGATGTAGAAAAAGTATATGCCGCTGTCGACAAGTCATCTAAGGAACTTGATTGGAAAACAGAATTGGATTTGGAAACCGCATTGATTGATGCATGGCGTTGGGAACAGCGACTTCAACAAAAGTAATTTCGTGTTGGAGACTTGAAATTTACTTCTAATTTTGAAACATAGTTTCAGTTTTAAACAGCACAAATACAATTTTATTCAATCATGACAATCCACAAAGAAGGGTACAAAACATTGACTTTCACAGCATTGGGTTGCCTGGTATTTTCGTCCATATTTTGGTTTTTCATCGGAAAAAATGACCTACTCACTCAAATTGCGTTTGGTTTTTCGGGTTTTATCTTTTTAGTTATTCTTCAATTTTTCCGTCACCCTACCCGACATACCGTTATAAACCCTCACCATGTAATAGCGCCTGCCGATGGTAAAGTAGTGGTAATAGAAAGAACGCGTGAAGAGGAATATTTCAAAGACGAGCGTATCCAGATTTCCATTTTTATGTCTCCTTTCAACGTGCATGTAAACCGGCACAGCGTATCGGGCATTGTCAAATACTTCCAATATCACCCTGGCAAATTTTTGGTAGCATGGCACCCAAAATCAAGCACCGAAAACGAACGAACCACTATGGTGGTTGAAAACACCTTGGGTACTCCCGTTCTGATGAGACAAATTGCAGGAGCACTTGCCAAAAGAATAAAATGGTATGTGAAAAATGGCGACAGAGCCATTCAAGGTAACGAATATGGATTTATAAAATTTGGTTCACGCGTTGACATCTTTTTGCCGCTCGACGCTGAAGTAAAAGTCAAAATGAACGATACCCCTATAGGTGGCGAAACCATAATAGCAGTCCTAAAGTAAAACCCATGTGGAAGGAGGAAAAGGACCAACTTTGCCAAACCTTTGAATTTAAAAATTTTAGCGAAGCTTTTGCTTTCATGACCCAAGTTGCCCTTTTAGCAGAAAAACACGACCACCACCCATGGTGGAGCAATATATACAACAAAGTTGAAGTAAGGCTCAACACCCATTCGGCTGGAAACAAAGTGACAGAAAAAGACCATCACCTGGCGCAAGACATCGACAAGCTTATTTCTTAAGATTTCACTGCTATCACCGATATTTCAACTCTGGCATCTTTAGGAAGACGAGCTACTTGTACCGTTTCCCTAGCTGGTGGGTTTATGTTGAAATAGTCGCCATAAAGAGTGTTTACAGCACCAAAGTCATTCAAGTCTTTGAGAAAAATAGAAGATTTGGCTACTTCTTCCCATTCATAACCAGCTTTGGCCAAAATAGCTCCAATGTTTTTCATCACTTGTGTTGTCTCGGTTACTAAATCGGCATTTTCCATTTCCCCTGTAAGGGGGTTCAAGGCAATTTGCCCAGACACAAAAAGTATGTTGCCTACTTTTACAGCTTGACTGTAAGGGCCAATTGGAGCAGGAGCGTTTTCGCTTTTTACAATTTCTTTCGACATTTCATTTTTTTCGCAATT
>DMUD01000035.1 GCA_003476475.1 Cytophagales bacterium
CCAAACGATTTGTCGATGTATTTTTGAAGTGTAGCACTTATGCTCGTTTTGTCGGGCGACATGTTGGTCCAAAAGATGGTGTGCAGGAAGTGGCCAGCTCCATGGAAAGCGATTTCGCGTTCCCAATGTTTGGTGAGCGAAAAATCGCCAGAAGCTAGGGAGTCTTTAATTTTTTGAGTAGCAGTATTCAGGCCTTTTACATACGAAGCATGGTGCAAATCGTGGTGCAGTTGCATTGTTTTGGCATCGATGAATGGCTCCAAAGCATTGTAGGCGTAGCCAAGTTCTGGAAGTATGTAATTGCCATTCGAATCCGTTATTTTATCAAATTCGGGTAGCAATGCAGCCTCGGTCGAAGAAATGGCGCTAAGGCCTGTAAACACAGCGCCGCTTGCCAGTATTGATTTCTTTAAAAATGCTCGTTTGTCCATGTACTTGATTTTGAAAAACAAACATATACAAAAGCTGCTAGACTTAGAATTCTGTTATTTTACAATTATCATTGTTTTGCATTTTGATTTTCAAAGCATATCTTTAATTTTTTTCTAGCATGTTTTTAAGCGACAACATCTCTGGCAATGTAAAAACGAACAAAGTGCCATGGATGATTGCCCTCTTTTTCATGGCAAGTCATGTGCTTTGCGACATTGCAGGCAGTGTTACTATTTTCCCAGTTGTGCACTATGGCATGTATTCGCAACCCATGGTGGGGTCAAACCAATACCAATCCTATGAATTGGTGGTGAATGGGAAAGTGCTGAATGGTTCGGATTACCGCATTCATTTATGGGAAAACATTCTTGCCCCTTTGTATGATGTTGACCGTATTTCCAATACCATCGATTTTCACGACGAAAAAAATACGATTGAACGGGTCTTTTATTTTTTGGGGATGGAAGAACTGGGTGTTACATTGTGCAACAGAATGGACAATGTACCTTATGATGCCCATATGTTTGGGCAACACTATAAAAAGTATCTCTCTGGAGTTTTGGGAATTACTATTTCCAACTTGAAGGTTTTTAGATTGGTAAGTAATTATGCCGATGGTGGATATTTCAAGGTGCAAAAAGAATTGCTAGTACATGAGTGATGTGTGTCGTATATGGGCCGATGGTAAACACAAGTTTTTGGTCAATTACTTGCTCTTTTTTTATGCCGTTTTTTTCTTCTTTTTCATAAATCACAAATTTTTTGGGCAAGTACAGCCTATGTATTTTAGGCTAGAACCCGATTTGCCGCAATTGTTTGTACTGGCTACCGGAATTCCCAAATGGTTGGTTTTGCATCCTGGCGCTTATGTGTGGCTAGATGTAGTGGTGCTTTTGTTCCCAGCTGCCATCGTGGCATATTACTATCGAAATAATAAATTCAATTTGGTTTTGGGCGTGTCCTTTACCGCCTACCTAATGCTTTATTTTTTGTTGCAAAGCGCATTACTCAATGTTAGTTTGCACCCTTGTGTGCCCTATGTGATACTTTCCGGTATGTTTTGGTGCAATTCAGACTTGCGTTTTCAATTGGTGTTGAAGGTTGCTCGATTCATTGTTTTATACATGTTTGCATCGGCAGCCATGTGGAAAATTTTAAGGGGGGCATTGATAGAACCCCAACAAATGAGCTACATCCTAATGGAACAGCATGCCAATTACATGGTGAGCGACTGTAATGCATGGATATGTAGTTTTCATACCTATCTAATTCAAAGTCCGGTTTTGTCGCAAACGCTGTATATTGTGGCTACTTTTTTGGAAATGACCTTCATTGCTGGTTTTTTCACTCGCAAATACGACAAATTGTTAGTGCTTCTTCTTATTGTTTTTGTGGTTTTTAACCAGATTATTATGCGTATTCCCTATTGGGCAATATTGGTCTCGGCCATCACATTGTGGGAGAGTATTTCCGATTACGATTAGGGGTCATTGCCTGTAGGGTAGGGGGAGCAAAGCAGAATGGTTATATTTGTCTTGTACAGTCCTTCATCTTCTACAAAGCCAAATACAACATGCCATTCACTATCAAAATTTTGGGTTCAGGTTCGGCGGCACCGCTTAAAGGCAGGCACCATAGTGCCCAATTGGTTACAGTAAATCAACAACATTACCTTATAGATTGTGGCGAAGGCACACAGTATCGGTTGATAGAAGGAAAAACCAATCTCAACAAAATTGCGGTTATTTTCATTTCACATCTTCATGGCGACCACACATTGGGTTTGGTGGGGTTGATTTCCACCATGAGTTTGTTGAGCCGCAAAAACGACCTGAAGATATATTCCCCAGTAGGTTTGAGTGAACTGATTGTGGAACATTTCAGAATTTCAAAAACAGTGCTCGATTTCGATTTGCAAGTAATTGAAGTACATGGCAATACAAAACACCAGGTGTATGAAGACGAAAATGTGAAAGTATTGGCTTTCCCGTTGGTGCATGGTGTCGAAACCTATGGCTATTGGCTGGAAGAAAAACCTCGTCTTCGAAATCTTATCAAGGAGAAAATTGCGCATTTGACTGTGGAAGAGATGGGCTTACTAAAAAATGGGCATAATGTGTATGATTCAAATGGCGAAGTGAAATATGCGCTAGAAGAATACACGCATCCCCAGCCGAAGTGTCTTTCCTATGCCTATTGTTCCGATACCATGTTTTCTAAGAAAGTGATTGAAGCAGTACGGTCGTGCGATTGGTTGTACCATGAGGCCACCTATCTCGAGGCACATGTTGAGAGAGCGGTCAATAATCAACATGCCACTGCAAAACAAGCCGCAACAGTGGCGAAAGAGGCGGGCGTTCAAAAGTTACTTATCGGACATTTGTCTTCCCGATACGAAAACTTCGATGCCCATTTGGCGGAAGCCATGAAGGAGTTTTCCAATACTTTTCCTGCCACCGAAGGCAAAGTGTTTAGTTTGCTTTAGAGAATAGTTCATAGTTTGTAGTTTCTGTTTCATGGTTCAACGTTTAGAAAAGTAAATAGCTAAATTTGAATCTTATTATTCAAAATTGATCCAACCCATTTACGATATTGCCGAAATTTGTGCCCAAAAAGGGGTTGATACGGTAGTTATTTCACCAGGTT
>DMUD01000053.1 GCA_003476475.1 Cytophagales bacterium
CGTTGGAACGCTTGCGTCGGGCGGCGGTTGAATGGTTTACCATCGAATCCACACAGCCAGCCGTTACCCCAAAGAAAAGATTTGGCTTACCCAGTTTTTTAAAATCTCTTAAATCGTCTCGCCAATTGGGTTGCGGAAGAATGCCCACTTTGAAACCTTCAGCTTCGATAAGGCGACCAATTACAGCGGTTCCAAAAGCAGGATGATCGACGTAAGCATCGCCCGACACAATAATCACATCCAAACTGTCCCACCCCCTAATTTCCATTTCTTTTTTGGTGGTAGGCAACCAATCTGTCAGTCGTGGTAGTGTGTCGAATTTCATAATGAGCACAAAGATAACCTATCGGGTTCAGTATTTATTGTACAACTTTCACATTAGAAATAAACGCTGTCAATTTTCGTACTTAAGTTTATTTGGAAATAAATCCTCCAAAAAATTGTACGACATGTTTATGCTTAACAAACATCTTCTAAAACTACTAATTTTATAAATAAAAAAATATTTAAATTTTAACCAAGCAATTGTCGCAATTTCCACATTTTGGGTAGTTCTCTTCACCAAAATACTCTAATATGAAAGTCATACGGCACATGCGGTCGGCTTTGGCATAGTGTATCATTTCTTCTTGTTTATGCACTTTGCGTTGTTTTAGCTCGTCCATTTTTTTTTTATTCAAAGGCAAATTACGGGCATCGTAGCGAGGTGTCAGAAAGGTAAGTTTGGGCTTTGAATTAGTTGGTTGATAGTGCAAAATGCCTTGTTTGTGCAAAATCTCAAGATTGGAAACCAATTCCGAAACAGATACCTGCATGAGTTTGGCAAGTTTAGCTTCCGATATCATGGTAAAATGGGTAAACAAATCGCCTCCATACAACCTAAGCAAAGCTTTTATAAAAGGATCTAATCTCGGATACTTAACCTGAAACTCGTACAACTGCTCGTATGAAATAGGAATATAGGCCTTGGATGGCGTATGAAAAGACTCGTTCAAATGAATGTACCCCTCTTCTTCCAGTTTTTTCAAGGCATTGTAACTAGGTACCACTTCTAGTTTGTATCGGCTTCTAAAATCGTCGAAATCAAAATCGAATGCTTCCAATTCGGCACTGCCCACTGCCAGTTGGAAATAATTGGCTAATGACTGATACACGTTCCGAATGTAGTCTATGGGAGGAAATGAACTTTCCAGTTTTTGCCTGGCCAGTTGAATATCGCCATCGAAGTAAAACAGCACACAATGAGCTTCCTTGCCGTCTCGACCTGCACGTCCCGCTTCTTGGTAATAGGCCTCTAGACTTTCGGGCAAGTCGTAATGAAATACAAATCGCACATCGTCCTTGTCTATGCCCATGCCAAAAGCATTGGTAGCCACCATCACCCTTGCTCCACCCTTCATCCATTTTTGCATAGCCTCTTGTCTTTCGTGGTGCGAAAGACCTGCATGATAAAATGTAGTGGGAATATGATGTTTAAGGAAAAACAAAGTGAGTTCTTTGGTGGCCTTTCGCGAACGAGCATATACAATGCCTCTTCCTTGTTTCATAGCTGAATGTTCCAACATTGCTCTTGCTTTCATTTCGGTTTTTACACATGAAAATAAAAGTTTTTGTCTGGCGTAACTGGCTTTGAAAACTTGGGGCATTTTCAAAGCCAATTTCGCTTTGATATCTTCTTCTACTTTGGGAGTAGCGGTGGCAGTAAGTGCAATACAAGCCATTTTAGGTTTCAATTCCCTCAGTATATATATGTTGAAATAAGCAGGGCTAAAATCATGTCCCCATTCCGATATACAATGCGCTTCATCAATGGCAAAAAAGGAAATCGGAACCGCTGAAAGAAAATCGATGTTTTCCTTTTTTGTAAGTGACTCTGGGGCAACGTAAAGCATTTTGGTTTGGCCACTCAAGACATCTGACTTTACTTGAGCAATTTCAGCTTTGCTGAGCGAAGAGTTCATGAAATGTGCAATCTGACCCGTCTGAGAAAATCCGCGTACGGCATCTACTTGGTTTTTCATGAGTGCAATAAGCGGCGAAACAATAATTGACGTGCCGGCTAAAATCAAAGAAGGCAATTGGTAGCACAAAGACTTGCCGCCACCAGTAGGCATGAGCACGAAAGTGTTGCGACCTGCTAGTACGTTTTCAATGATTTGTTCTTGGGCACCTTTGAATTGGTCGAAACCAAAATGGGACTTGAGGGCGTCTTTGACGTTATATTTAGGCGTTGTGAGCGACATAGGTCTTGTTGAGAAACAACAAGTTTAAAAAGTTGTTCATCTAAAAATAACGCAAAATTTGCACATAAACACTATATGCAAGCAAATTAAGCGTTAAAGGCAACAACTTCTTTTACCTCTGGCAAATGTTGCTTGAGTAAGTTTTCAATTCCACCTTTGAGCGTCGCTGTAGAGGAAGGGCACCCAGCACAAGAACCTTTGAGCATAACAGTTACTTTTCCTTCTTCGAAACCAAGAAAATCGATTGCACCACCATCGTTGGCAACAGCTGGCCTTACATATTGATCAAGTAAATCAATGATCGCGTCGTCTAGTGGGGAAGGTTCGAATGAAGGGGGTACGGGGCTCTGAGTGGTCGACTGAGCAACAGTTTCATTTTCTTGCGTATCAATGACTACCTGATTCGGCATTGCAATCAATACTTCTTTGCCAAAGCTGATCCATTCACGGATAAATTCGCGGAGTTCCATGGTGATGAAATCCCAAGGAACGTTATCGGTTTTGGCCACGGTTACGAAATTGACAGCAATAAAAACTTTGTTCACAAAAGGGAAGTCGAATAAGGCTTCTGCCAAAGGGGAGTAACCTTTTGCGGCTGCTTTGTTTTCAAATTCAACAGAAGCGCCGGTGGGCAATAAATATTTGTTGGCCACAAACTTCATGGTGGAAGGATTGGGCGTCATTTCGCTATAGACAGTAACGGGAACCATAAGGAATTTTTTGAGTTACAAAAGTAACCAATTCTAAGCACCTTTGTTTGCGAGATGCGCAAATTCTAGTAAATCCAATACCGTTTTAACAGGAGAAAAAACTTCAGACGGAACCTCGACAAAAAGAGTATTCCACTTAGCCATGGCGCCATTCCACAATCCGGGCTGCTCTACAAATTGCACCTTTTTCCCTTGCTGTGTTTTTTCGACAACAAAATAGCTCTCAGGGTCTGCAAATTGCGTCAAATCGTGTGGTTGGTTATTTAAATCGCAGGGACTCAGCACCATCAAAACAGGATTGAAATAAGCACTTTGCAACATGAGCTGGCTCATCTGTGGATGACCAACTAATTGAGTTTTTTCGACAATTTGTTTGGTATTTTGGCCATTCAACTGCAACCAAAAAGGGCCGCCACCAGGCTGACCATTATTGCGAACCATGCCGCAAACCCTCAAAGGTCTGTTTAACAACTCTGTCCAGGCATCGACATTGAGCTCTCTTAGGTTTTCGGGGTCGAATAACCCTATTTGTGCATTCCATTGGATCAAACCTTCGAAATCGCGCGCTGCTAGAAAAGTGCTCAGCTGAGACCTGATTTCCATTTGCAAACCGAGCAGGTACCTCCAGTTGTCTACACTTTGTTGCTTTTGTGAAAAATGCTGCACGTTGTCAATATTTTTCACGAGTATATAAGGAGCTTTGAGTGCCGCTAAATTTTGTAGCAAGGTGCCGTGACCAGCGGGTCGGCGCAGTGGGCTGCCGTCGGCGTCAATGAGTACTTCAAATTGCGCATCGAAAACAAACGCATCGGTATTTTTATCTTGCGTCGAAAAGTCAAGATCGTAAGTTTGGTTGGTTAGTGCACTCAGCTCATTTTGTGCTTGAATGAAAGCATACTCAAATTCCTGCTGAATGGTAAAATGGTATTTTGTGGTTCCCATAGTCAGATTTGCCCCTTGGGCGAGATGCTCTTGAAAAGCATTGAGCGTTATGGGTTCGTGGACATGAAAAGGAATGAGCCCTTTTGGGATTTGTCCGAAATTGAGCCTATCGGGATCTAATAAAAAGCGGATCAAGTCATGGAGTGCAAGCGTTCCTTCAAAATAGGCATT
>DMUD01000003.1 GCA_003476475.1 Cytophagales bacterium
CCCGATTTGGCAGATATAAGCAACCAACCTGACGGTATTCCTCTGCCCTTGAATATCAATGCCGATACAAGTCTTTTTGTCTTTCAGACTAACACAAAAACCGACACTATTGTTGCCTACCATAGCCGAACAGTTGGATATACAAAAACCCAATTTGAAGTGTTTTACAATATTTACAAACTTAAAACCTCTTTCAAGCATTTTACAAGAGATTGTATTTCAAATGCTTCTGGCGGTTGCGACGGCAATGAGGGTTTTTTGGTATGGGGTACAAGACCCTTTACAATTTACGTTGTGGATTCGGTATGTACGCGCGACTCTCTTGGTGTTTTAACCTGCAAAGATTCGTTAGTCAAAAATCCTTACGAACGCATATATGATGAACATGGTACACGGATACCTGATATTAGCAATGCAAACAATGGCATTCAATTACCTCTAAATGTGCAAGCCACATATGCTAAGTTTTATTTTGAAAAGGACAATAAAAAAGACAGTGTTTCAATAATATATAGTACCGAGTTGGTGAAAGGCAGTCGTTCTTTTAAATTGAATTTCAATGGATTGACATTTTCTCCAAAAACAACGCTTTCTAACTTACTGATACAAAAGTGCATTACCAATTCTGATGACACCAAATTTAGCTCCTGTTATGGCACTAAGAATTTTTCTGCTGCTATTTATAGGTAAGTTGTGTATGCCAAACGTTGCCCAAGGGCAGTTTGTAAACCAACTTAGCTTAGATGCCATACGGGTAGGGTTCGACCCTTTCAAGTCGCCTAGTATGTTTTTAAATGGCGACAAATACAAAGACCGGTATTTCTTTTTCAATTACACTGAGGCCTACTTAGAACTTTTGGTACACCTGCGCACAAGTGTAATTGTCGAGGGTGGCTACAGCCACGCCCAATGGAATAGGTACAACAACACCTTTTTTTACGACAGCCGAGGATATTTTATGAAATTTGGTCTAGATTTCAACGTGAGCGAACCTCACCCAAACTATGAAATTGACCTTGGGTGGCGTATAGGTATAAACTCATTTGTAGAAAACACACGAATAAAACTTCACGGAAACTATTGGGATACTCGAATCGACAAAACTCCCATTGTAGAAAAACATAACAATACTTACTGGGGAGAGATTGTATTGGATGCCAAACATCGTTTGTTCAGAAAATCGGAAAACAAAATTCTAAAAAATATTTGGATTCAGGCATCCTTTCGCGCACGATTCAAACAACAAGATTTGGCAGAAGAAAAAGAACATGACCAATACTATTTTATACCTGGCTACGGCTTTAACACCAGAATGATGCCAGGTTTACACTTCACGCTCAGTTATTTCTTCAAAATTAGGGAAAGAAAAAAATACCGTATTCATCACCTGTACGATAGCAAAGTGCTCATAGACAGAAGTAAGTCTAGGTAATCTTGATATTTTCGAAAGCTTTTTCAATTCGGCATTTGTACACATATTTCTGTTCCACAGTATTCAATTCCAATCTTTTACCATCTACCTCTACTTGTTTCAGAACAAAAGGAAGACCATGAAAATAAATGTCAAAACTTTGATACTGAGGCGAAAAAGCAGCATGTGTATATTGCCTTGAGACAGTCAAAGATTTCAAAGTTCCTTTTACTATAAATTTTGAATGGGCATATTCTCCTTTCAAATAGGCATATCCCTCGCCCGCGTCTTCAAACAATTCAGATTCCTGCACACCATGCAAATGATAAATGTGTAATGATAACGTAGCTATTTTCTTTTCGCCTACATACTGTTGGATAGGATATTTAGGAATAACAGTCCCTGCTTTGACAAACAAAGGCAAGGTATCCAAAGGGGCATCTACCCATACTTCTACGCCACCCTCGTAAAAAGATTCATCCCAATAATTGTACCAACCACCTTTAGGCAAATACAACCATCTTCCCTCTTGTTGGGGTTGTGTAATGGGACACAACAATAGACTATCTCCAAAACCAAATTCGTCCATTCGATAGAAAGTTTCAGGATCTTTTTGGTCTAGAAAACATAATGGCCTAATGATAGGGGTACCCAAAAAAGAATGTTGCCAAAAGGCAGTATAAATATATGGAAGAAGCTTATAACGAAGCTCTACGTATTTGCGAACTATATTTTCAATCTCAGCACCAAAAACCCAGGGTTCTTTGTCACCACGGTCGCCAGAAGAATGGCTACGCAAAAGAGGATGAAAAACTCCTAACTGTATCCATCGAGCCAATAATACTCCATTGGGATCTCCAATAAATCCACCTACATCTGTTCCCACAAAAGAGACTCCCGAAATACTAAACCGCTGGCACTGTATGTTGGCTAACCACAAGTGCTCCCAATTAGCCACATTGTCGCCTGTCCAAACTGAAGAATACCTTTGCACGCCTGCGTATCCAGATCGTGTAAGATTAAAAGGTCGCTTATAACGTAAATTTTTTCTCATTCCTTCGAAAGACGCTCGAGCCATTTGCATTCCGTACACGTTATGTGCCTTACGATGCCCTGCACCTTCGCCATCGTAATCATGACGCACATCGTCGGGAAAAGTTCC
>DMUD01000257.1:0-5950 GCA_003476475.1 Cytophagales bacterium
AAAAGTCAGTGTTAAAAACAAGAAAAGGATAAAACGAGGCATCGTAGCTTGGTTTATAAAAACAGATATTTAATTATTTAGTAATCCCCTCTTTTACCATCCATTGTGAGGTTTGCAGCATGGCAAAGGCATATTCTTTCAATGCCAACGCTTCTCTGGGATATTTATCGAACACGTTTTCTAAGTTTTTTTTGGAGTAAAAATGCAGGCTTTCGGGTCCGTTTACTCGATATATGTACAGAAGGCTATCGTTCAGACTACAAATTTTGTCATCGGCGCAAAAATACGTCATGCTGCTTTTTTTCATGAGCACATTACTGCCTAGTGTATGGTTTGTGTATTGCATGTGAAGAAGCCCCATTATGGTAGGAAACACATCGGTTTGGTTGGCTGGGTTGTTAATTTGTTGTCCACTAGGAATCACGTTTTTTCCATATACAATGAAGGGAATGTGATTAAGAGAAAGAGGCGGGTCATAATCGCTTTTGCCAAATCGAACGCCATGGTCGGCCACGAAAACAAAAAGCGTGTTGGAAAACCAAGGTTTAGATTGGCAGTTTTCGAAAAAATCTTTAAGAGACCAGTCGGCATAACGCACAATTTTGTTTTGCATGTCGTCGTTGCCAAAACTTTTACCGTCTATTTTGGGCAACACATAGGGCATGTGGTCGCTTGCGGTCATGAAAGTGGCGAAAAAGGGTTTTTTCTTAGAATATAGTTGGTCTAAAATGGGAATTGAAAAGCGAAACATCTCATGGTCGGGTACTCCCAAAGTGCTTTGTACCAATTCTGAGGGGTAGTCTGATTGGCTGATAATTTTTTGGAAATAACTATTGGTCAAAAAGCCGCCCACATTGTCGAACTGATCGTCATGGGTGGTAAAATAAATGGTTTGGTATCCGTTTTCAGACAACACATGGCTAAAACCCGTGTGTTGGTGCATGACCGATTTGTTCATAGGGTGTTGCCCCAATAGGGCGGGCTGTCCGAATAGAGTGGAATAAATACCGTTGAAGGTATGAATACCGCAACTATGAGTATTGTCGAAACTTAGTCCGCCTAAGGCAAGGCTATCTAAGAATGGGGTTAAATGGTTTTTGTTTCCGTAACGTTCCATTTTGGCGGCGGTCATGCTCTCCATTAGTATCAACACCACATTCATTTTCACGGCAGGTAACTGTTGGTTGAGGCTTCTTTTTGCTGGGTCATTTGGGTTTGTGCCAAAAAGTAGAGCGACATATTCTTTGGCTTTATTTATTTCCAAAAGCGTCAAATGTTTATTTTCTGGTTTTTGTGATTCCAAATAGCTTTTCAAAAAGGTAAAAACTGGATTAAGACCCAATTGATTTGGCAAAGTATATTCAGAAAAATAAGCCGTACCAATTCTAATAGGGCTTTTTTCGCTTATTCGCCCCCTTATTGCTAAAATTGTTAAACCAATAAAAAGCAGAGAATATATCGAAACTGTTTGAGGGCGATGTGTTAGAATTTGTTTTTCAGTTTTTATCCAACGAATAAATTCACTTTTTGATTTACGACAAAATAGGTAAGAGATAGAAAAAAAGAACAATGTGTAAGCCCAATTACTGGGGTCTTTTGCCACCATTCCCAAGCCAAAACCGAGGTGTGACACCCAATTTAGAATGGCGATATTGAGCCTTGAAGCAAAAATGTCGAAGTATGGAATGTCAATTGCACAAATGAAAAACGCTAGTATGTAAGTCGTGTTGATAAAATAATAGCCAAATGAGGCAAGCCAATTTGGTTTTTTGTGAGCGAGTCGCCAAATGCTGAAAAAAAGCAGGGGTAAAACCAACAAATAGCCCGAAATGGAGGAGTCGAAACGCCATCCCATCAGAAAGGCATAGCTAAAAGGATATAGTTTTTGGGGAACGTGCACTATATTTTCCCATTGGGTAACAAGCAGCACTATTCTAAACAATGTGAAACAAAGAATACCCCACAAATAAACACGGAATAGGTAATGAATGTGAGCTGGAAATTTAAAATATCGCATACTACGGAATCGAAAAGAAAAATAGTAGAAGCAAAAATACAGTCTTATTTTAGGAAATGAGAATTTGGCCAAACAGGCATTGTAGCTTTAACTAAGTATAATTGATACCTTTGAGACGGAGTTGGTTTTTTTTGGCAAACTGCCTAAAAAGATGAAAAGGGAATCTCGTGAAAATCGGGGACTGTGCCCGCAGCTGTAAGTTTCTTTAACCTTTTGCACCGCAATGCCACTGCCCTTATTTGCCAAATGGGTGGGAAGGCAAGCAAAATGGAAACGAGTCAGAAGACCTGCCAACACCAAGCGTCTATTCATAGCTTTCGGGGTCAAAAGCAAGAAGGACTAGTTTTGTTTACAACAGTTAGAATTTTTTATGTTCGAAGTGCTTTTTAGGTTTTCGGGCATACTCTTGCTTTGTTGTTTACATGCTTTATCCTTGTGAATAGCGCCAATTATTAGAAGTAATGCGCTATAAAAGCATTTTGATGATGGTGTACTGTTTTCCTGCCCTTTCGCAGCACGATACCCTATTGTCCACAACCTATACTTTGCCAGCGGTTGAGGTGCAAAATTCGCGTGTCAAAAACTTTTCAACGGGTCAACGCATTGTGTATGCCGATAGTGCGGGTTTATCTAACCGGCTTGGCAGCAGCCTGTCTGAACAGTTGCCTTTCGGCAATGCCTTTTTTGTACGCCAATATGGGCCTGGGGGTCTTTCAACCCTTTCTTTGCAAGGCAGCGGCGATGTGCATTCGGCCATTGTGTGGAATGGCTTCAACCTGCAAAGTATCATGAATGGAACTTCAGACATTTCCCTAGTTCCCTTATTTTTTTCCGATGATATTGGTGTTCAAATGGGTAGTTCGGCCTATTTGTGGGGCAGTGGTGCCGTGGGCGGTGCTGTTTTATTGAATAACAGGCCAAATTTTGGCAAGGGGTTTTTTTTCAAAACCAATTCCGAAATGGGAAGTATGGGTCTTTTTCGCCAACAGGCCAAACTCTCTTTTGGCAACAATTTCTGGTATGCATCTGCCAGAGCCATGTATTCTGAAGCTCAAAATAGCTACACGGCCAATGTGGATAACATCGCAAGGAATGTAAAACATGCGGCAACCAAACAACAAGGTCTTTTGGCCGAAAACTATGTACGATGGCGAAACAATATACTTGCTGCAAGACTTTGGATACAAGATAATTACAGACAAAACCCACCAAATGAGGTAAATGGTAATTTGAACCATGGCAACGTTCGTTCGAATATTGAATTCCAAAAAACTACCGAAAAATGGCAATGGCTTTTACGCTCGGCTTGGCTACGCGAACAAATCGTTTTTCGTGAACCCTTGCGCGAAGAAAAGACCAACAGTCTTGCCGATGTGGTCGTAGGGGAAAGTGAATTTCGGTACACTCCCTCCATGTACCACCAATTCAACCTGGGTTTGAACGCAACGCACCAACAAGCATCGGTTTACTCGCAATACAATGGGTTAGTTGGCGGAGTACAACAACTTGAAAATCAAAAATATGAAATGGGAATGCCTAGCCGCCGGTTGCTTGCCTTTTTTATCCAATACAAATACACCAGCAAAAACGGAAAATGGCAATGGCAGGCGTCGGCTAGGCAAGAATTGGTGAAAAACACAAACATTCCAATAGTACCTGCCACTGGAATAGAATGCAAGCCCAACCAATGGCTTTTGTTTAAAGCCCATGCCACACAGTTTTTCCGAATTCCGACTTTCAATGAATTGTATTGGAAGCCGGGGGGAACACCAGCTCTTTTACCCGAAAGGGGTTCAAACGCGGAAGCATCTTTGCGCACATCGGGCAAGGGGAAAAAAATGGTTGTATTTTATGAGTTAGCAGCATTCGACCGAGGGGTGAACAATTGGATAAGGTGGGTGCCAAGTGGCAGTTATTGGTCGGCCAAAAACGTGGCTAAAATTCATACCCAAGGGATTGAACATCGTTTTGGGCTACAATTAAACATCAACAAAAGTGAGCTAAACATCTTGGCTTCCTCATCGTATGTGACATCGGTCAACCAATCTAGCATTTTGGAAAATGACCAGTCGATTGGTAGGCAACTTATTTTCATTCCTATATATCAAGGAAACGGAAACATAAATTTTCGTTACAACGGCTTTTATTTTGAATACAACCATACCTACACGGGCTACAACTACATTGCGAGCGACCATTCTCATTGGCTTTCCCCTTATCACCTTGGCAATTTGGTTTTCAGTCAAACTAAGTCTTTCAAAAAATGTACCGCCTCTTTGGTATTTAGGACACAAAATGTGTGGGATGCCAATTACAGAACAGTAGCAGCTTACCCCATGCCCCCAAGAAATTATCAAATAGGCTTAACTATAACTTTTAAATAAATCAAATACATGAAAAAAACTACACTTATTTTCGCTATTATCCATTCGTTTGCATATGTTTTTGCCCAAACGAACTACGTAAATCAATATGTTTTGACATCGGGGGGGAATTTCTTATCACCAGGAAATAAGGTGAAGTTGGGGGTGGTAAATGGTAACAATCTTACCTATATTGATTCGGTTTCTGGCGATTTTTCGAATGTCGTGAAAATACAGCAGCGGGGTCGCCATGCCCATGCCATCGCACACATTGGCCGTGCTAGTGGAAATGATTTACTAGTGTGGTACGATTTGGACACATATGCCAGATTGGATTCTATCCAAACTTCAGGCGTACAGGCGGTGGCTACCAACGAGCAAAGAATAGTCATCGCTAAGGGATATGGCGCACTTGGCCATTATGTCGACATTCACGATGCAAACACTCTCGAAAAGTTGGCCTCTATTCCAGAAATTGAAAATGAGTGTACCGATGTGGCCATTCGTGGCAACAAAGCCTATGTGTCTCATTCTTTAAAAGGCAAAAAAGATGCATGTGCTCCCTATGGTTGTTTTTCCGATAGTGTTGGCTACCTCAGTATCCTCGATTTGAATACAAATAGCTTGGTGAACACTATAAACTTGGGCACAAAAGGTGCTGGCATTAAGGGGCTGATAGTGGACGAACCTTTGGATTTGCTTCAGCATGTGTATTTTTCAAATGGCAAAGACAGTTTGTTCGAATTGGCGGGAAATACCGTCATTCACAATGTGCCATTTACCACCGTGCTTGCCGTTACAAGCCAATACATATTTGGTCTCAAAAATACCGTTCCAAAACTTTCGGCAATGAAAATAAATAAGCTGAACAACCAAGAAGAGACACCACTTTTAACCCTAAATTCTGCCGATTTTTCATACGGTTTGTCGGCCAAGTACGACACTATCAATCATCGCTATTTGGTATTGAAACCCAACTATACCAGCGAGGGTTGGCTTCTTAGGTTTACCGCTTCTCAACAACCCGATTCCATTAAAGTGGGTCAAGCGACTACGGCCATCGCCATCGATTATCGCATTGGCACTATTGCTAGTCACATAAGTACGAATGAAAATCGCCAAGCAAGTGTTTACCCCAATCCGTTCAAAGATATTCTCCAACTTCGTTCAAATGGGCAATTTGAAACATGGGAGATTAAAGACATGCTTGCCAACCGTATGGCAGAGGGAGTTTTTAATGGTATGGAAGAAACAATCCACACCGAAGAATTGCCCAAGGGCTTTTATCTTTTAGTCCTAAAATCTGATGCCGAAAGCGTGACCCACAAAATAGTGAAAGAGTAATGTTTTTGAGCACTCCCACATTTATTATCGTATTGATTGCCAATATTTTGGCCTATGGTCAGTTTGCTCCCCGTGCAGGACAGCAGGGTAGCACAGCCATAAAATCTGATAGTGCAGTTTTCAAAGCTTGGGCCAGCTCCTGTACTTTGCACCGTGGATACATGAACATGGCCAACCCTTTGGCAGGGCGAGCATCGGCGGGGAATGAAAAAAATGCAGTGGGGGG
>DMUD01000257.1:6220-6407 GCA_003476475.1 Cytophagales bacterium
GAAATGAAAAAAATGCAGTGGGGAGTGGTGCCGTTTACAATGGAGTGGTAAGTTTGGGCGATGGCGGGTCTGCCATTCTAACGTTTGAAAAACCGATTACAAATGGTCCTTCATACGATTTTGCCGTCTTTGAAAATGGTTTTAAAGAGACAGGAGGTCTCTACGATTTTTTAGAGTATGCTTTTGT
>DMUD01000257.1:6745-6891 GCA_003476475.1 Cytophagales bacterium
GAAGTGAGCTCCGACGGGCAGCGTTTTGTACGGTTTCCGGCCCAATATGCAGGCGACTTTACCACCCAAATAGCTCCTTTTCAGCCTACCGACACCCGTTTGTATCACAACTTGGCAGGAAAGTATACAGCAGGGTTTGGCACACC
>DMUD01000118.1:0-180 GCA_003476475.1 Cytophagales bacterium
TTTTCAGACCGATTCGCTTGAAAAGTTGGAGTTTGTACCCAAATCGATTACCAACTTGCACAAAATTGCCACCGAGCTGGACTATGAACTGGTGATGGTTACCAACCAAGATGGGTTGGGTACTTCTTCTTTTCCTGAGGAAACCTTTTGGCCCGCCCACAGCAAAATGTTGAAAACGCT
>DMUD01000118.1:501-909 GCA_003476475.1 Cytophagales bacterium
GAGGGTGAAGAAATCTTTTTTGCCAAAATACACATCGACAGGTCGTTTGAACATGAAAACTTGCCAACACGCAAACCTGCCACAGGTATGCTGTTGGAATACATGAACGGCGAGTACGATTTGGAAAACTCGTTTGTAATAGGCGACCGCCTTACCGACGTGAAACTGGCCGACAATTTGGGTTGCAAATCTATTTTCATAAGCAAATCCAAGCCAGAATCTATTTCCGATAGTTGTTTGCTAGTGACCGTAAGCTGGGATGAAATTTATCGTTTTCTGCGTTATCCCGAAAGAAAAACCGAAATACAGCGCGATACCAAGGAAACAAAAATCCATATTTCCCTCAATTTGGACGGCAGCGGTCATTCAAAAATTGAAACCGGGCTTGGCTTTTTCGACCATATGCTC
>DMUD01000118.1:1186-5165 GCA_003476475.1 Cytophagales bacterium
TTTTCGACCATATGCTCGACCAATTGGCGCGCCATTCGGGGTGCGACCTATACATCAAAGTGGAAGGCGATTTGCATGTGGACGAACACCATACCATTGAAGATACTGCATTGGCTTTGGGAGAAGCATTTTATAAAGCCTTGGGCGACAAGCGCGGCATAGAGCGCTACGGATACTTGTTGCCAATGGACGATGCCTTAGCTCAAGTGGCCATCGATTTTTCGGGGCGCAACTGGTTGGTGTGGGATGTGGCATTTGCCAGGGAAAAAATTGGAGATATGCCCACCGAAATGTTTTATCACTTTTTCAAATCTTTCAGTGATACCGCCCGTTGCAACCTCAACATCAAATGCGAGGGCGAAAACGAGCACCACAAAATAGAATCCATTTTCAAGGCCTGGGCAAAAAGCATCAAAATGGCCGTGAAAAGAGGTGAAAGCAATGCCATTCCTAGCACAAAAGGAATTCTTTAGGGTGTAGTTACTAGTTAGTTCTTTCTATAAACCCTAACTAAGTACTACGAACTTTGAACATTAAACTTGGAGCTTGGAACTATAATTCCTCCAAAAAAGCCGTAAGCGGACTGCTGGCTTCGGCGTGTCGCGAAGGTCTTGCCAATTTGGCTTCAAAGGCTTTTCTGCCTGCTTCTACCGCCATTTTGAATGCAATCGCCATTTCTACTGGGTTTTGCGATACGGCAATGGCGGTGTTGACCAATACGGCGTCGGCTCCTATTTCCAAGGCCTTTGCCGCATCGGAAGGAGCGCCAATGCCAGCATCTACCACCACGGGTACGTTGCTTTGTTCAATAATGATTTCTAAAAAATCGATGCTTTTCAACCCTTTGTTGCTGCCAATGGGCGAGCCCAAAGGCATTACAGCCGCAGCACCGGCATTTTCCAGCCTTTTGCACAAAACAGGGTCGGCATGAATGTAAGGCAAAACTACGAATCCCAACTTGGCTAGCTGTTCGCAAGCCAAAAGAGTTTCTACAGCGTCGGGCATCAAATATTTGGGATCGGGATGAATTTCCAGTTTTAGCCAGTATGTACCCAAAGCTTCTGCTGCCAGTTGTGCGGCAAAAACGGCTTCTTTGGCGGTTCGAACACCCGAAGTATTGGGTAAAATATTGAATTGCGGATGGCGCAGGTGCGACAAAATATCGTCCGATTCATTTTGCACATCTACCCTTTTCAGCGCCACCGTAACCAGTTCAGAACCGGAGGCCAATAGGGCTTCTTCCATCAAGCGCGACGAACTGAATTTGCCTGTGCCGGTAAAAAGACGAGAAGAGAAGTTTTTGTCAGCAATGCGAAGCATCTCCTTATTTTTTTCAAATATACCTTAGGAAAAGAACGATTTTATTTTCGCGACAGTGTTTTTTTTGTCGGGGGCATGGGTAATAGCGCCCGAAACAGCTATTCCATGAAAACCGAGTTCCAAAATAGCCGGTATGTCTTCTATCCCTATTCCACCAATGGCCACTATGGGGGTTTTGATATGGCGTTTTTGTACCTCGTTCATGATTTTGGCCATGTTTTCTAAGCCAAGTATGGGATTTAGGTCGGTTTTGGAAGTGGTATGTCGGAAAGGTCCCAAACCCAAATAATCGGCACCTTTATCAACCGCCAAAAGAATGTCGTCGAGGGAATTGGTGCTACCGCCTATGATGAGTGCTGGTGTGCTTCTTTGCCTTGCCAGTGCCAGGTCTTCGTCATTTTTTCCAAGATGCACGCCATACGCACCCACTTCCAAGGCTACATCCAAACTGTCGTTTACGATGAGTTTAGCTTTGTATCGGTCAGTAATGTTTTTGGCATCAATCGCTATTTTGAGGTATTCTTGTTTCGAAGCCGACTTATGACGAAGTTGTATCCAAGTACAGCCAGCCTCGCATGCAGATACAATGTTAGAAATATGTTGGGGCTGTGAGATGTACTGTATTTTTGATATCATTTGGGCGCTCATTTTCACAATCCAACAAAATATTTATGACAAAATAGCACAAAATTTGATTAAACCTTAACTTTGAAACGGGTCTTCGCACTTAGAGATATTTTTTTAATTTTTATCATGAATCCAACTAGCAAGTTTCAATCTGTCATGCTTATTGACGACAGTGAAATAGACATGCTCGTTAATCGAAAGATGATAGAATCGTCTTCTATTTCACAGCACATACTTATTCAATCTGGCGCACGAAGTGCGATTGAGTTTTTGCGCAATGTTGAAGAACTGAATTCGACTGTATCCGAAGCCAAGAAATTAATACCTGAAATTATTTTCTTGGATATAAACATGCCCATAATGGATGGTTTTCAGTTTTTGGATGAGTTTGAGAAATTTTCGGATTTGGTAAAAAGCTCGACCAAAATCGTGATGTTGACTTCTTCATCAGATCCAAGCGACTTGAATAGGGCTAAAAAATACAAATACGTAACCAATTATTTGACAAAGCCCCTTAGTTTTGACAATTTGTCGGTATTGGCGGAATAGCTATAGTTTTTGTCTTTCCCTTATTTCGGCAAGTAGTTCTTTGCCACCAGTAGTTAAAATTTCATTGGCGATGGCCGTTCCAGTTGCTATTCCTTCAAAAGGCGCACAGCTTCGTTCGATCACTATTTCTTTTATTCCGTCTAGCGAAATCAAGCCACCACGGAAGTGGATTTTGCCATTTTTTAATTCGGCCAAACAGAAAGCAGGAATGCTACAACCCCCGTTTAACGAGGCCAAAAAAGCTCTTTCGGCCAAAAGACAGGTTTCGGTTTCTGGGTCGTTTACTGCCGCACGAATATAGTCGCGAAGTGATTTGGGCAAATTTTTACTTGCTTCTATGGCCACACTTCCTTGCCCTACGGGTGGTGTAAATTGTTCAAGCGGCAAATGCTCTACAATCAGGTGCTCGAAACCCATTCTGTGTACACCTGCAAAAGCCAAGGCCAAAGCGTCGGCGGCGCCGTTTTTCAGTTTTTCTATTCTCGTTTGAAGATTTCCTCGCATGTCCACCACCGTCAGGTGTGGATAATACTTTTTGAAGAAAGCCATTCTGCGCACCGATGAAGTGCCTATTTTTTTATTCGGGCTGATAAGGGAAAAGTTTTTGTCGAAACTTAGCACCACATCGTTGGCTTTTTCGCGTCGTGTAAACGCAATCAGTTCCAAATCGTCGGGCAAGTGACTTTGCAAATCTTTCGCACTGTGTTGTGCGATGTCGATATCGCCGTTTCGCAAGGCTTGTTCCAATTCTTCGGTAAAAACACCCTTGCTCCCAATCTTAGAAAGCGCCACGTCCATTATTTGGTCGCCTTTGGTATTGATTACCACTATTTCAGTTTGAATACCAGCATGTTGCAAAAGTTCGGCAATGTGGTGAGCTTGCCAAAGGGCAAGTTTACTGCCTCGAGTGCCTATGCGAACGGTTTTGAAATACATAAAAAATCAAGCTTACAAATGTCGTAATTTTCTACAGCTATTCGAATATCAAATGTTTGACTGACTCGCCCGAGTTGGCCAGTTCCATTAAAGAATCTATACCAATGTCCAAATGTTTTTTCACATAGGTTTGGGTCACCTTTGTATCACTTTCGGCCGTTTTTACTCCTTCGGGCTCCATGGGGTTGTCGGACACGAGCAACAGGGCGCCATGGGGAATGCTGTTTATGAATCCTACGGTAAAAATAGTGGCGGTTTCCATGTCGATGCCCATAGTGCGTATATCGCGCAGATATTGTTTGAACTTTTCGTCATGTTCCCACACCCTGCGGTTGGTGGTGTACACGGTGCCTGTCCAATAGTCCATTTCGTGACGTTTGATGACGGAAGAAACGGCTCTTTGCAGTCTAAAGGAAGGCAGTGCCGGTATTTCGGGCGGAAGGTAGTCGTTGCTAGTGCCTTCGCCACGAATGGCTGCAATAGGCAGTATCAGGTCGCCCACTTTTGTTTTTTTCAACCCGCCACATTTTCCTAAAAACAACACGGC
>DMUD01000118.1:5487-5645 GCA_003476475.1 Cytophagales bacterium
TTTTCCTAAAAACAACACGGCTTTGGGCGCTACTGCCGAAAGTAAATCCATGGCGGTGGCTGCCATGGCGCTCCCCATCCCAAAGTTCAGGATGGTGATGTTTTCGGCAGTGGCGGTTTGCATGGGCTTGTTCAAACCGTTCACGGGCACTCCAAACC
>DMUD01000118.1:5960-6481 GCA_003476475.1 Cytophagales bacterium
TTCGGTAAAAAGCTGCACATAGTTGGTAAAATTGGTCAATAGCACATACTCACCAAACGATTTCAAAGGAGTGTCTGTGTACCTTGGCAACCAGTTTTTTACTATTTCTTCTTTCGACCTCATGGTTTCTTGTCCTATAAATGCTTGTTTTGTGTACTAGGCCCAATGTACGAAGATGTTTAAACTAAATCTTCCTGAAGCACCCCTAAAATTCTCGAATAGAAATGGAAAACCAACTATTTGGGATTTTGTGCGCAAAAAGTGGCTGATTTTGACACCTGAAGAATACATCAGGCAATCGTTTTTGCATTACCTCATGCAGCATTTGCATTACCCTGCCAGTTTGCTTAGTGTAGAACGGGGTTTGGAAGTGTTGCGCCTTTCAAAGCGAACCGACATAGTGGTGTACGATAATGCAGGGCAACCCCATATTTTGGTAGAATGTAAAGCGCCTCAAATAAAGATTTCAAAACATGCCTTGCAGCAAACTTCGATATACAATTTGGCAGTAAAAGCCAGAT
>DMUD01000206.1 GCA_003476475.1 Cytophagales bacterium
AAAATCGTGCAAATAAAATCCGCCAAAACGCTGGTCTGATTTTTGAAAAAAATAGTTGACCATGGCTACCAGCGACGAATGTTGCCTTTCGAGATAACTGGGCAGCAAAAAGAAGAAAGAATATTCATGCAACGCCCCAAAAAAACTTTCAAATATCGTAGTCGCATTTTGCAAATAGAAATCGCTGTCGTAATGATATAACCTACTGCGCTGACTGCCAGTAGTGCCGCTACTTTCAAAGAAATTTTCATAAATTTCGATAGTGGACACTATTTGGTGATGCTTGAAAAATGATATCGGCAAAAAGGGTATTTGTTCCAGACTTCGAACCTTTTGTGCATTTACTTTCAAGGCATTGACATATTGCCTGTATAAGACATTGTGTTCGTATTGGAAACGAAACGCATCTAAGGATTTTTGCAAAAAATGGCTTGTGCTTGTATTGAACAAGTCTGATTTAAATTCGTGCACGAATCCCATATTGCTTTGTAACTTTGCCAAGGTGCAATTTGACCAAATGAAACATATCGGACAAATTTTTATTTTGCTGTTGGCAATATTTCTGTGTGCTTGCAAAAAGCGACCCAACTTCCCTAAAACACCCGAAATAACCTTTCTTTCGGTCAATAAACAAACCATTACGAGCTATGGAGTGGGCATTATTTCGAAACGCGACTCGGTAACCATCTCCCTTTATTTCAAGGATGGCGATGGCGATTTGGGCAGTGATGATAGCAACGCAGGCCTAAATTTATTTTGCAAAGTGCTGAGAAAAATAGAAAATGGGTATAGCCAAATACCTGTTTATGACACAAACAAGAATTTCCTATATTACATAGATAAAAACGGCCGTTTCCCTTCTTTGAACCCCGACGGCAGGCAAGGCCCTATTGAAGGCACTTTGAACTATGGCCCGACGTTAGATTTTAGGTCGGTGATAAAAGACACCAACCGTTACACCCTAAAATTTCAGATTTACATGAAAGACAACAATGGCAACACGAGCAATACCGTGGAAACCAACGACGTACTGATAGAAAACTACAGCGACATTGCAGTGGCAACGCCTTAATGCAATTTCTCCAACTGCAACATCAGGCGGTTTTGGTTGAAAAATTCCGCTTTTGTGCCCTTAATGACCAACCTGTCTGAAAGCTGTAGGCCTTCCATGGTGGCGTATTCCAACGAACTTAGATTGTCGGGGCAGGCCATCTTGGTCGAAACCAAAGTCACGGGTCTGATGTTGTCGCCCTTGGTGTATTCCAACTTGCCGCTGAAACGATTGCAACCAATATATCCGCTGAACTTTTTTTCCTTTATCGAAAGGCCAAATTCGTTGTTTTGGCTGGGCACAGGAAACATCTTGGCACCGTTGCGCACCTGCACCAATTTCCATACTTCTTTACCCTTTTTTTGGGCAAAGCCAAAAAACGAAATCAAACTTAAAATGATTATGAAAGACGTTTTCATACGAGTTGGTTTAAAGATTGCTGGTTGGCTTCTATGATTTTATCGGCAATTTCTTCGGTAATAGCCGTGGAAATAAACAAACTTTCGAACTGCGAGGGTGCCAAATAAATACCTTGGTGCAACATAGATTGGAAGTAGCGTGCAAACTTGTGGATATCGGAAGTTTTGGCAGTGGCAAAATCCTTTACTTTTTGGTCGGTAAAAAACAAACTGTACATCGAACCTATTTGATTGACAGTGAATGGCAAACCCAATGCCTGCAAACTATCCTTGATTCCCGACACAATATATGAACTAATTTTTTCGAGATAAGTATAAGTTTCTGGGTGCGCATTCAAATAGCGCAACATGCACAATCCGGCAGTCATCGCAATGGGATTGCCTGAAAGTGTGCCAGCCTGATACACTGGACCCAAGGGCGAAACAAAATCCATGATTTCTTTTTTTCCGCCATAGGCACCTACTGGCATGCCGCCACCAATTATTTTTCCTAGCGTGGTCATGTCGGGAGTAATGCCAAACCTTTCCTGCGCCCCACCTTTTGCAAGCCGAAAACCCGTCATGACTTCGTCGAAAATCAAGACTACTTTTTCTTGGTCGCACAGGGCACGTATGCCTTTCAAAAATCCTTCTTCGGGCAACACACAGCCCATATTGCCCACCACAGGCTCTAAAATAATGGCTGCCACGTGGCCTCGGTTGGCATCAAGCAAAGATTGTACTGCGGCCAAATCGTTGTATGGAGCAGTAAGGGTAGCGTTGGCGACGCCTTGTGTAACGCCTGCACTATCGGGCGACCCCATCGTGACTACTCCACTACCAGCGGCTATCAAAAACGAATCGCCGTGACCATGGTAGCAACCCTCAAACTTGAAGATTTTGTTTTTGCCAGTGTAGCCCCTTGCCAACCTAATGGCCGACATGGTGGCTTCAGTACCCGAATTGACCATGCGTACTTTTTCGATAGAAGGCACCATTTGGCAAATCAATTCGGCCATTTGTACTTCCTTTTCAGAAGGTGCCCCAAAAGAAAAAGAATGAGGAAGCGCTTCGCGAACAGCTTCGATCACTTCCTGTCTTGCATGCCCCAGTATCATGGGGCCCCAAGAATTTATCATGTCCACATAAGCATTTCCGTCGGCATCGTACAAATAAGCCCCTTTTGCCAATTGTATGAAGAGCGGGTTGCCCCCTACTGCTTTGAAAGCGCGCACTGGCGAATTGACCCCCCCAGGAATGTGTTTTTTGGCTTGCTCAAATAATAACTGACTTTTTTCTATTGACATCACTATTCATTTTCATGGCGAAATTAGTAAGAAATCGAATGGTTGTTGCCTTGCCCAAAATTCTTGACTCACAACTCGCAAAGAATCAGCATTGCGATATGCATTTTCCCATTAATTTTGTCGCATTAGATACACATGAATTCCAACTCAGAGTACCCAATTGAATTAACTGTGGTGATGCCATGCCTAAACGAGGCCGAAACATTGGAAATTTGTGTGCAAAAAGCCAACCGATTTTTTGAACAACACCAGGTAAAAGGCGAAGTGATTGTGGCCGACAATGGCAGTACCGACGGTTCGCAGGAAATTGCGCAACGCAATGGAGCACGTGTTGTAGATATCCCCACCAAAGGTTACGGAAGTGCCCTTCGCGGAGGAATTTTAGCTGCCAAAGGTGAATACATTGTAATGGGCGATTCGGACGACAGCTATGATTTTTCGAATTTAATGCCCTATGTAGAAAAACTGCGCAAAGGTTATGACTTGGTGATGGGCAACCGTTTCAAAGGCGGCATTGAATCGGGTGCGATGCCCTTTTTGCACTATTATTTGGGCAACCCTGTGCTTTCTTTCATTGGTAGGTTGTTTTTCAAAAGTGCCATCGGCGATTTTCATTGCGGATTGCGTGGTTTTAGCAAAAAAGCATTCTTGAAAATGGATACCAAAACCACAGGCATGGAGTTTGCCTCGGAAATGGTGATGAAAGCTACTTTGCTCGAAATGAAAATTACCGAAGTACCCATCAAACTCTATCAAGACGGGCGCAGCCGTCCGCCGCACTTACGCACTTGGCGCGATGGCTGGAGGCATTTAAGGTTCATGCTCATGTATGCCCCCTCTTGGCTTTTTTTGTATCCTGGTTTGTTTCTCATGATTTTCGGATTGTTATCGAGCGTATTTTTAGTGGCAGGGCCTGTGCAAATAGGCTCGGGCGTGTTCGACATCAATACCTTGATATATATGTCAATTTCCGTTCTGGTGGGCTTTCAAAGT
>DMUD01000091.1:0-206 GCA_003476475.1 Cytophagales bacterium
ACAACCGTGTATTCCGACGATTTGTTTGTGAGTGCCGCCAAACTGAAAAAGCGAATACCTTACGAGGCAAAACCACATTTTAAGGAAGAAGCTGTTAAAATTTTTACATTTTTATCTCGTCAACCGTCCACTGCCATTCGTTCACGCTAACTTTTCCTATGTTTTACCCTTACATCCCCGATTTTAGCCAACACACATTTTTGGTG
>DMUD01000091.1:486-2901 GCA_003476475.1 Cytophagales bacterium
CTCTTGCCCTACACGCGCTCTTCCGATCTTAGCCAACACACATTTTTGGTGACAGGAGGGGCTGGCTTTATTGGCTCGCATCTGCTCGATTTATTGGTGGAAAGCAATGCCAAAAAAGTGGTGGTATTGGATAATTATTCCACAGGTAGAAAAGAAAACATCGAACATTTTGCTTCATATGCAAGTATCGAATGGGTACAAGGTGATATTACACAGCTTTCTGATTGCCAGAAAGTATGCATTGGAATAGACGTAGTTATTCATTTGGCTGCATTGGGCTCGGTACCTCGCAGCATTGCCAATCCCATCGCCACACATGCAACCAATAGCACAGGTTTTCTCAATATCTTGTTGGCAGCCAATGAAAATGGGGTAAAAAAAGTGATTTACGCCTCTTCCTCATCTGTATATGGCGACGAAAAGACACTGCCCAAAACTGAAGGAAAAGAAGGGAGGCCGCTTTCGCCTTACGCTTTTACCAAACAATCGAACGAAATGTATGCTGCAATATTTGGCGATTTATACGGACTGCCTTCTATCGGTTTGCGTTTTTTCAATATTTTTGGTGAAAGGCAAAGCAAAGAAGGCCCTTATGCTGCCTTTATTCCATTGGCCATTCAAGCCGCTGTTTCAGGAGGCAGTCTTAGACTTTTCGGCGACGGAACTCAAAGCAGAGATTTTACCCATGTGTCGAATGTGATTTGGGCAATGATTTGTGCTGTTATGGCACAGAATCAAAGAAAGGCAATGGTTTTTAATGTAGCTTGTGGCAAAAGTACTTCATTGTTAGAGATTGTTAAGTATTTGGAAGTTATATCAGGAAATAAAATTCAACTTTTTTTCAAACCCAGTCGTAAAGGTGATATGCGGAATAGCATAGCAGACATTTCGCAAGCTCAAAAAATTCTTCAATTTTCTCCTATATGCGATTTGAGGGAGGGATTGAAAAAAACGTATGAATACTTTTTATTAAAAACACAGTGTGGTTTTATGGTTGGTTAAACATTTTTACATTAGTGATGATAATGAAAACAGGCTTTGCATTTTTTTTGGTTTTAGTTTTTGGTAATAAGTCATTCTCGCAATTGCATGTACGTGATACTATAAATGTGGCCAGTTTTCAATTTACCAATCAGCACATTCATTTTGGTTCTATAAACCAAGGTAGAAAAATAAGCCAAGTGTATACATTCAAAAATGTGGGAAAAGTACCGTTGCGTATCGAAAATGTGTTGGTAAACTGCGGTTGTACCGTGCCTTTTTGGCCAAAGAAGCCCATAGCTGTTGGCGAAAAAGATTCTATACGTGTTTTTTTTAATAGTGCAGGCAAAAATGGTTTTCAACAAAAAAACATTACTATTTTAGCCAACACCAAATCGGGCAAGGAGGTTATTAGCTTTTCTGCTCATATTCTACCCACAAAATAATCAACTATGATTCATGAAATAAGCTTTATTGGCTTTGGTAACTTCGGTCAGTTTATCGTCAAGTACCTTACCCCTTTTGCACAAGTGTATGCTCACGATAGTCGCGATTACAGCAAGCAAGCCAAGCAATTGGGTGTAACGTGGTTATCTGCAATCGAAGAAGCTTTAAACAAACAAGTGATTGTGTTGTGTGTTCCTGTGCAACACATGGAAGAACTTTTGGTGAAAATTGGGAGTAGGGTAAAACCCGATGCATTGGTAGTAGATGTAGCTTCGGTAAAAGTGAAGCCAGTTGAACTAATGAAAAAATATCTTCCCGAAAGTGTTCAAATTGCGGCGATTCACCCTTTGTTTGGGCCACAAAGTGGAAAGTTTGGTATAGAAAGTTTGAATGTAGTGGTCTGCGAAGTGCGATACAAAAAATTCAATCGTTTGGTCGATTTTCTTCAACAAAAACTCAAATTGAACACACTCATTCGTACGCCCCAAGTACACGATATGCAAATGGCATATGTTCAAGCACTTACTCATTTTATTGGTAGGGCAGTAAATGAGATGGATGTACCCGATGTGGAGCAAAAGACGCCTGCATATCAGTACCTGCTCGACATAAAAAGAAACTTAGGTCAAGATTCCTGGGATTTGTTCCTCACTATTGAAAATGAAAACCCTTTTGCAGCTAAGGTTAGACAAGACTTTTTAAACGAACTTTATCTTTTGAATAAAAAACTGGAGGAAGGTCTTTAGGCGTCTATTATCTCTTTTTCTTTTTAAATGGCTTATCAATTTTTCCTTCATTGCTTAAAGAAGGACAAGTGTCGCATTTTTCTTTGGTATGTTGTTTTTTTTTGCCGTATTGGCAAGTGGTAGTCACGAAAGAAATGAAGATGAGAATTATAAAATGCTTCATCGAGGAGGACTTCAAGTGAATTTATGAAAATAATTGCCTGCTATATTTCAAAAAAAAGGCCAAGCTTTAGGGCTCGGC
>DMUD01000052.1 GCA_003476475.1 Cytophagales bacterium
TATGGCTTTATAAATTTTCATGTGTTTGCTTTTGGGGTTATGGCCAATAATTTTAATTTTCGGGCAAGTTTTGTGGAGCGTAAAGCAATTGTTTGCAATTTTTACTTGGTCAAAATTTTGAACTCCACTCTTCTGTTAAGTTGCCTGCCCTTTGCTGTGGTATTGTCGGCCACCGGATTTTGCTCGCCGTAGTGTGCAGAAACGATTCGATCTGACTCGATTTTTGATTTGCCGAGCAAATAATGGGTTACAGCATTTGCCCGATTGAAAGACAACAAGTCGTTGAATGAAATTCCACCTACATTGTCGGTGTGTCCCGATACTTCTATTTTCATGTTAGGGTTGCTTGTCAGAAGTTTAACGATGCGGTTTAGTTCGGAATAAGATTCCTTTCGCAGCTTGTATTTGCCAAAGTCGAAGAAGACATTGTGCAGCACGATGGTTTGGCCTACTTCGATGGGGGTGAGGTACAAATCTGTTCGCACCTCTCCGTTTTCTTTCAGGCCTCCCAAATCCATGTGAGCATGAACAGACACATACCCTTCTTTTTCAGCCAGATATCCGTAGTTGTTGCCATAGGGCATTACAATGGCAAATTCCCCTGTGCTTGGACTAGACCTAGCAATCCCCATTTCGAGACCTGTTTCCAAGTTTTCGAACAAAATTTTGCTCATTGGCAAGGGTTCCATCGTTTTGCTATCCAGCACTTTGCCTCGTACAAATACAACTGGAAAAGGCCGCATGGTACTGGGTAATGAAAGGGTGTAAATGTCAATATCGCCATCTTTGGCTCCTTCCGAAGTATAGTACATTTTGTTTCCAAAAGCCGAAATTGTGAAAAAAGATTCATTGAATGAGGTATTGACAACTGGGCCCATGTTTTCGGGTTCCGACCATTTCTGCCAGGTGTCGTCTAGTCGTTTGGTCACATAAATATCGCTACCGCCATAACCTGCAAAACCGTCGGAAGTGAAGTAAAGTGTACGGTTGTCGGAAGCAAGAAAAGGGGCTGACTCTGTGCCTAATGTATTTATATTTGATCCAAGGTTAAGCGGTTTTGTCCAAGTGCTGTCATCTTTCATGAAACTTACATACAGGTCTCGGTTACCGAAGTTTTCTTTTCTGCGTTCTACCGACATAATCAAAATTTTTTGGCTGTTGGAAAGAAAATAACTTGTCTTTTCATTTAAGTTTTCTTCCTCTTCTATATCAAGTCTTCTCGGAAAAGACCAACCCGATGGGGTCCGGTGGCTTATGGAAGTGCCGCCGTTCATTTTGCCATTGGGCAAATATGAATTGCCCAACAAGATAGTATTGCCATCTGGCGAAATGGAATTGATGAAGTTTGGTTCCTTGTTATTCAAAGGAACACCCATGTTTTTGGCCTCGCCCCAGTTTTGTGTTTGGTCGTCCCATTCCGAATACCAAATGTCCTCCAAGTCTTTTATTCCACCTAGGTTGTTTGGGTCGTACCTGCGACTGAAGTACAAAGTTTTACCATCGGGCGAAAGCAGTGGACCAAATTCGGAATAATCACTGTTCACGTTTTTATCCAGCTTGGTCACCACCATGTTGGATTTTACGAGGTCGGCCTCATTCAATTTTATTTCAATGTGCTTTTCCGATTCTGATACTCCTATGGCATCGATACCCACTGGCAAGTTGTTTTCGGGCTTTAACACGATTTTTATGGCAAACACAAAAAAATCGAGGTCTCTTGTGGGTATTGAAAGCAGTCGGCTAGGAATTTTTGGTGTTTTGGCTTGGAAAGAGGTTAGTTCTGTTTCATTCCCATCAGCGTCGTACACTAATACTTTTTTAATGTACCCTGGGTTGAAAGATTCGGCTATCACAATTTGCTTGGGCTTTATGGGTATCATAAAACCTACTTTTATGAAATCTTCTTTTCGGTTGCCTTTTGGTTGCCAGGCATTGACATTTTCTCCGCTGCCGGGTAGTACATTGGGTCTGCCTAACACTTGTTTGGCTGAGTAGGCTTTCGATTCTTTTTGGGAAGAACAATCAAGAACCCTGAATGCCCATTGCACATTTTGGGCAATAGAGAAGTTTAAAGTGACGAATAGGGCGAATATGATAGATATTTTTTTCATAAATCTGTTTGTTTAGTTTGGTGTAGAAAAGAACAAATAGTGTTTTCACTTTGTAAAGCAGAATTTCAGTAGTAGGATTAGAATGGCCAGCAGCACTTGACAGTTTCTATTTGGCAATTGTGACATCGCACATCGAAACCACAGTATCAAGTTAAAAAAAAGCGGTCAAAATTTCTAAAATAGTTTTAATGGGTATTTACTCCTACATATCAAGTATTAACATTAAAACAACAATCTTAGCAATTACATAAAGTTTCCTTAACACAGGGCTGTCTCGCTTCGGTATTGAGTTACCTAATTTTGTGTTCAAATTAAAAGAATGCAAATTTCCATATTGCGTAGTTCAACACTTTATTTAACAATTCTTTTCACATTCGCGTCCTTCTTGCTTTTTGCGCAGAGTAAAGGAAAAATCGCTGGTAAAATTGAAGATGCCGAAACTTCGGAAGAACTCATAGGGGTTTCAATAGGAATAGAGGGTTCAAGTCAGGGTGCTCTTTCTGATTTGGATGGTAATTATTTCATCCAATTGCCAGAAGGTACGTATACCCTTATTTTTTACTATTTGGGCTACGATACTAAAAAAATACCAGGCATTGTGGTAAAGTCTGGAGAATTGGTGACCCTGAACGTGACACTGGCGCAAGCCGTGAACGAGATGGAAGAGGTGGTTATCATTGGTGAAAAAAACAAAGAAACCAGCCAAACGCTTTTGTTGGATCAGAAAAATGCAGTGTCCGTTTCCAGTGGTGTTTCGGCCGATTTGATAAAGAAAACACCCGATCGTAGCACGGCCGATGTAGTAAAAAGAATAAGTGGCGCCAGCTTGGTCGACGACAAATATGCCATTATTCGCGGCTTGCCCGACAGGTACAACTTGGCATTTATAAACGGTGCACCACTTCCTAGTTCGGAATCAGACAGGAAAGCTTTTTCACTCGATTTCATTCCTGCTAACATGTTGGATAACATGAAAATCGTGAAAACGTCCACTCCCGATTTGCCAGGCGATTTTGCAGGAGGATTTGTGCAAATAAATACCAAAGATATTCCGAACGAAAACCAGGTATATGCCACGGCTTCGGTGGGTTACCATTCGCTCACGACCAACCAATATTTTGTCAAATCTCCTGTGCGTAGCAGCACCGATTGGCTTGGTTACGACAATGGTGCGCGCGCTATTCCAAATGTAACCGACAAAGAGTTGTTGAACACAAAAGCCTACGAACTTGTGCAAACTCAAATCATGGCCAAAGAAACCATGGGTTTCAACAATAATTACACCGCAGTACCTGTTAATGCAGCTAACTTTAATTTTTCGGCTCAAGCCGGAATTGCCAGAAGAATCAATGTGGCGGGCAATCCCTTGGGACTATTATTGGCGGGAACGTATAGTAACCAATTGCGTAATACACCTTTTAGCCAGTCAAGGGCTTCCTTGAATCGCGACAATCCCACTGCACCATTTGCCGATTATCAGAAATTTGTTGGAAATAATTATAAGAGAAGTGTGTTAAGCGGAACCATGTTTAACTTATCGTATAGAATAGGCCTTCATTCAAAAATTAGCCTAAAACAACTTCTTACCCTAAATGCAGAAGACCAGACAGTGTTGCGCGAGGGAAAAGATGTGAGAGACGATGCAACCGACATCCTTGAATCAAAAGACAATACCTTTTGGTACCAATCTAGCCGAATGTATTCTGCCCAGCTGAACAACGAACATGTAATAGGGGGCGAAAAGCGAAACATTAAATTCAAATACAACCTTGGCTATACTGACATTACTCGCTCTGTACCCAATCTTTCTAGGTTGCAATACAACAGAACGACAACATACATACCTGAAACTACAAAACCTGACCCAATTACTGGCGAGGAAATAGTAGTGCCAGCAAGGTGGGAAACTGATGTTTTTACGGCTAACATAATAAAAAGTAGAAATACAACTTATGATCCTACAGGAGCAGGTAAATTCTTTTCCAAATTGAATGAAAAAAACTATAGCGCGGCTTACGATGTTACACTTCCTTTCAAGTTTTTGCACAAGTCGGAACTAAAACTAGGTGCTTTACACCAATGGCGTGATCGTTGGTTTGCTGCTCGTACATTTTTGTATTCCTACGACGAAAATAAAGAGGAGATTGATTACAAATTATTTCAAAAAT
>DMUD01000085.1 GCA_003476475.1 Cytophagales bacterium
CGTTATAAGTTTGGGTTTGCGTTTGGTTTCCATCAAACTGAATTCTGAATTGTTTGACAGGTTCTATACTGGTGCGATAGGTGAATTTTACACTTTTGGTTTGTACAAGCGGATTGCTCTGAAACCTTGAGGTCGCAATCCAGCCATTTTCCATCGCGTTTTGTTTCAAACGGTCGGCATCCTGATTCCCCAAAATGAAGGGAATGCCCGGTGCCAAATCGTTTTCGTCCAAACCCACAAACTTGGGTTTTGGTTTGAAGCCCGGCAATGCAGTGCCTTCCATTCGTTCGTAGGTGAAATTCAAGTTTTTGAGCAGCATTAACGTACGGAAAAAACCACGCACGGGCACCACTTCGCTCAAGTACATTTTTTTAATGAGTTTTTCGAGCGAATCGCGGGCTTGTGGGCTAAGTTTCGGATTTTGAAGTTCATTTTTCCAAGATTCCCTTTTTTTGTTGTGTTCTTGTTGTACTTGCGTGAGGGGCGAGTTTATCTCTTTCAAAAATTTAAGTTTGTTGAAAAGTTTTAGAAAATCCATTTTTCCATTCACTCCTATTGTTCTGGAATTTTGTATAAGGTTGCCCAATGTATCGGCATAGCCCAGTGCACCAGCTTTCCAAATGTAGTTGGCACTGTAGTTTATGTCGGCTTGTGTCCAGTCGGTAATCGGAATTTTGTCCAAAGGGGTCTTGTAAGTAAACAAGAAATTTTGGTCAAAATTTTTGATACGCCCCAGTCGTTCCAAGTTTTTCCGAACCGAGTCTCGCTTGCTAATTGAATTTGGATTTTGGGGGTTGGAAGGGTCGCCGTTTATTTCCCCAAAAGGTTCGTCGATGATGGCGTTTACATTGGCGCGATAATCCAAGCCTAAACTTTTGGTGAATGCCCAACGCATACCATAAGAGCGGTTTAGGTAAAATGATTTTTCGTAAAGGGGCGCTACCCCGTTGGTAGTCAGGTCGCCAGCTCTAAGTTGGGTAATGGCATAGCGTCTATCCAAGTCGGTGCGGAAAGTAAGGTTGCTGGGTAGGGGTGTAAAGTTGAAAGCAGTGAATACTTGTACATATTTAGAATTGGACTTTATTGCTTTGAGCGGTTCAATTGCTTTGGGATTTCCTGCAAAATTATAGGCCAAACCTGCTTTGTAGTTTTTGAAAAAGTAGCGTTGAGTGAGGTAATTGCTGCTTAAAATGTCGTTGTAGCCAAGGGTAAGAGTCAAATTTTCAATATCGTACACACGTTTTTTGGCATTGGCCCCCACTTTGCTTTTTTGAAGGTTGTTTAGGCTGATGCTTCGCCTTGTAGATTGGTCTATGACCAGATTTTTACGGGCTTCCCTTTCATTTGCATCGGTAATGGAAGCAAGAGATTGCTCCAGTTTCAAGTCAGGATTGGTAGGGTCGAATTCAGGTTTGATTACTTTGCGGTCGTAGCTTACATATAGTGGAACTTTTATTCCTGTATTGGCAGGCAGAAATTTTTCCATAGAAATATTAGAGGCTGCGCCGTATTGCAGGGTATTGTTGCGTTGCCTTGCCGTAATTTTTTGGTCTATAGACCCAAACCCCGACGATTTGTAGCTGCCCGACGCAGTTACATTGGCCAAGTCGGCTAGTTTGGCATTCAGTGTACCCATAGCCGCCCACCCAGGATTCCTATTTACCCCGCTGGTGCGCAATTCGTTGGCCCATATACATATTTGGTGGTTTTTCGAATTGACTATGGGGTTTTGGATACCAATAAGGGCTACTTGTACCGAGGTGTAGTCGGGGTTTCCGCGAATGCTTATTATCTTCCCATTCAAAGCCATACTAAATATTTGGTTGTAGGGAGTGCCCGATTTGTTGCGCTCGGCTTTTACATAGCTCAAATCTTCTAGGGGAACATCCACATCATTTTCGGTAGGCCAAATCACGTTTGGATCGGTAGATCCAGGCGGTGTCAATTTCAGGGGAACTCTTATGTCGTAATAGTTTTGGTCAAAATCGGTACCTACCCGCAGAAAACCCTCCAATTCATTGTCCACAGCGGTATTACTTTCTGCATGCAAAAACATCCTAATTCGCTTGCTGTTGATGAGGTTGAGGTGTACGAGTTTATAAGCAGGTGCAATGTCTCCAGGTTCAAGCCTTTCCGAACATACCCTCAATGATTGTTCATTTTGTAAGCGATTCAAATTGGAAGTGTTGTCGCGGTCACGCACAAAACCCGGAGGCACCACATAAGGGGTTGTACCCGGAGGTGGGCTACCGTTTTCTTCTATGTTTACGGTCGAAAGCTGTACTTTGCCTTTCTGATTTGGTTCCAGAGGGGTTCCGCCTATTTGGGTTTTGTTGCTCGACAAGGAATCGAGCGGTCGCCAAAGGCTTCCTACCATTTGTAATTGTGCCAAGCGTAGTACTACAGGTTTTTCCCAACCCGTCACTACTGTGCGCACAAAACGAATAGATTTGAAATCATTGATGCCATTTACCACAATAGGGTTGGTGCGAATTGGGATGCGCACTTGGTACCAAGTTACTTCGTCGCCTCCTATGTTGTTTGTAATTTTTCCAACCACAAAACCATTGGCGCGCTCGTCCATTTTGCCGTTTGCGCCGCGTTTTACATTTACCTTGTATTCAAAATATTGTTCCAGGTCGCTTACGGTGTTGTTTTGGTTTAGGTCTTCGTTGTCTGGCAGGTTTGTATTAGATTGTATAAAACCATTCACGGTGTTTGTACCCGAGTTGTTTTCCATGCCATTGTGGTGGCTATACCTGTCCAATATGTTTTTGCTGTCCACCGAAAGGTAGTATTTGAAGTCGTCGTTTGAAATATCGGCCAGTATCTGATCTCTTTTTGCTGGATTGGTCACGCGGGAATTCACAGCGTTTACGAAATTTTGGTATCCGCTAAAAGTTAATTCTTCCGATGTTTTAAGGCCGTCCAAACCAACGTCTTGATTGTCGCGCGCGCCTCCTAAGTTGCTAAAAGCGTTGTTTACATAAGTGGTTTTCGTTACATACCCCCAATTATTTTCATCTATACCTGTTCTGCTACCATCTGGTGGCAAGCCATTTTCAAAAGCATGTTTACCATCTTTCATGAGGTCTTCCGACACGCTTCCCAATTGGAACCACAACTCCCCGCCTTGGTTCAAACTATTGTCTATTATAGTGTTTCCGTTGTCCAAACGCAAGTTTCCTTTGGCTCCCGAAATAAAAGGATCCATGAGCCAAAACTCGATATATTGAATGTTGGCGTTGTCGAAGTCGGTGTCGAAAGAGATGGAGCGGGTTAAGCTTGCAAAATTGTTTTTGGGGTTGGTAAGTTTGCCCTCGGAAGTAAGGTTTGGGTTGAAGTTGTACATACCTCGTTCTTCTGGAAAATAGGCAAGATCTAGGGTGGTTTCATTGGCAACCCCTGCTTGTAGCGAACGCTGCGGATATATTTCTTGAGGGCCAATCGATCTCACATAGTGGTTGCTTATTTCGTCGTCGGTGATATTGCCGGGTTTTTGTGCGCTATTTTGGTAAAAAGCGGTTTGGTCTACATTGTACCATGAAAGTTTGGCACGTTTATAGGTATATGAAAGGGGGTTGCTGCGTACGGTGGCTTCGTCATAGAATTCTTTGGGTGGCGATCCCAAAATCCACTTGATGGGTTGGCGGGTAAGGTCGTAGGGTGTTTCAGAGCCCTCGAAATCATCAATATACATGTTGGCATTGGCGCCAATTTGTGGTGGTGTGCCTGGCAATAGTTGGGCAAATTCGGCCTTCATCGTGATATTGGAGGGTTCCTTGGTTTGTACCAAAGGCAACGCATCGACCATTTTGGTCAGAAAGCGGCTTTCTTTTGAATAATTGAAATCCAACCCCCACATAGTGTTGAATAGCGGGTCGTCGCCCAAGCTTACTCTTGTGATGAGTGGTCTTTCGCGCAAGTGCAAAAAAGTACCCCCAATATTGAAGTCTTTGTGAATGCGGTAGTCTAAACGAGTACCCAACATAGATTTCTGCCGAAAATTGAAAAGATCGGCCATTTCGTAGCGAATTATCATGTCGTTGCCCGAACTTAAAATACCCGGGTTCACAATGCGTACACGCCCCAATTCGTAATTCACTGTATAATCACTTCCTTCCGATAATTGGTTACTTCCCGAAAGTACCCGCACAGAACCACGGGCAATGTTCAAACCTTGCAATTGTATTTCTTGCGAGCTACCCGACTGGAAGCGGCCTTTCAAAAAGAATTTGTTTTTGGTGGTTAGTTGCAGCGCATTGTTTTGGGTTTGGGCATATAGCTCCCCAAACACATATTTATTCACCAAATTATATTCAGACGAGCTGTCGAAATGTTGTTGCAAATAGTTTCCAAAGGGCTCTTTTACCCCAAATATTACCCTGCCGTTGGCGGTATCGATGGTGGTGCCTTGTACATAATCCCAGTTGCCATCGGGAGCGGGGTCGCCGTTGGGGTTCAATTTGTCCACATTAAACAATTGCACGAGGGGAAGTTGCTTTAGCGTAGTGGTAGAACCGTCGCTAAGCTTTACAGGGACTGCTGTACCTTCTTGCAAAAATGGGTTGTCGATACCCGAATTATCGTCTTTGTAAATGACCCTCAATTGGAAACCGTTACGGCTTATGTTGGTGGTGGGAAGCTGATAGATGTTTTTCATCATCAGGTTCCAGGTGGGAAGTTTTACATTGATGATGGCCGGTCTGATGAGTTTTAAGAAAATGCTTGCGTCGGGTTTTTGTGAAGAATAATCGTCGGTAAGTTCCCCAACTTTATATTTTATGCCATTATAAGTGTACTCAAAAGCCACTCCCAGTACATCGTCATTGCGCAATTGGGTGTTCAAGCTTATGTAACCCAACTGTTTGTTTACACGAAAATCTCGTCCTTCTTCCAATTTGCGAGCACTTCTTATGATTTCAAAATCGTTGCTTGTACGAAGGCTCAAACCCAGACTGCTTCCCGTAATGGTGGTATCTCCCACGCGTGAACTAGGATTGTCGATAAGCCTTTTGAAAAGGTCGTTGTGGTTATTGTCGGCAGCCGAATCTCTTGAAATCAAAGTTCCGTTTGGGCCTGCTACCGAGGGCAGATAGGTAGTTACAATATTGGGATTGTGTGGTTTTACTTCGCCTAAATCTAAAAAACAAGACATGTTGCGAAGATTTTCGGTTGTGTTGTTTCGGTTTGTTATATATACTTCTACCCTATTTATTTGAATTCCAGAGGTAATAAAAGGCGACGAGGACATCCATTTGTCGTAATTGTTTCTAAAAAATTGTGCCAACCAAAAATGGCGGTTTTCGTCGTATTTGTTTGCCGCTATTTCATAGTCTCGGCCTGGTCCAGACGAGCCCCCAGGAATTACAATTTCTTGTGTTTTACTACGCTGTTGCGAGCCCACCGCAGTCAACGAAAGTCTTCCGAACTGCATTTGGGTTTTGATACCAAAAAGATTTTGTGCACCAGGTATCAGGGTGCTGTTGGTTGCAAAACTTACGTTTCCGAGTTCAATTCGTTTGATGATATCTTGTTCCAGTGCCTTGTATTCTATTTTAATATTGTTGTCGAAATCGAAGGTAGCTTTGGTATCCCAGTTGGCGCGTATGGTGAGCCTTTCGCCCACATTGCCCACCATGTTGAAATTTATTTGCTGGTCAAATCGGAAACCGCCTGTTTTTTGCTGTCGAATGGGTATGGCTGGGTTGCTTGTACGTTGAAATTGGCCACCAAAATCGAGCAGCACCATTCCATTGGGTTTTATGTCTATGTAGTTTCCCCCAAAAATACGGTCAAAAACAGGGGGCATCTGTATTCTGGGATTCAAACCTTTTGGCTTCGCACTAATAGCCGTATTCACCCCGCCAGTATTCGACTCTGATTTATTGCGCCAATAGCTTTTCGACATTTGCTTGTTTCTCCAATCGGCATAGTCCTTAAATTTCATTTCGGTGGGCGGACGATAATCCAGCTCGCCAGCTTTTTCGGTAATTTGATAGGTTTCTTGGGTGGTGTCCAGTTCGGTTTTGGTTTTAATGTTTTCGGGGTTTTTTAATTCCATGGGCGATCTTGAACCCTTGTTGGTAAAAGGGTCGCCAATACGGTCTTTGGGCTTATAGGTAGGGCGGCGACTGGTTTTGTATTTTTCTTTCGCTTTGGCCGAATCGGAGGGCGCGTTTTGCTGTGGAAACCTGAAACGGGTTTTAAATTCGTGCTTTTCGGCAAAAGAAAGCCATGTGGCCACCAAAAGTACAGCGACACCTAGATGAGAAACTATTTTTTGTGCGTTTGGCAAATGGTGGAAACTATACGAATGACATCAAATACCTCTCAATACCTTTTTGATTACTTGTTCCAAGGAGAGTTCCTCTTGGGCTGTTTTTAGAATATTGTCCACCGTTTTTTCTGCCACTTGTTTTGTGTAACCTAAAGTAATCAAGGCTTGTAACGCCTCATCGCGCAATTTATTGCCTTGTGTTTTGCCTAAATTTTGCTGAGGCAAACTTGGATTCTCTTTCAGCACTTTGTCTTTCAATTGCAAAACCACCAGTTGGGCAGTTTTGGCACCTATTCCTTTCACACTTTGAATAGCCCTTACATCTTCTTGGGCAATGGCTTTTTGAAGTTCGGCAGGGTTTAACGAAGAAAGTAAGACAAGGGCTGTGCCTGGCCCTATCCCATTTACCGAAATCAAATCCAGAAAAAGCTTTTTCTCCAATTTATCGGCAAAGCCAAAAAGCGTGTGTGCGTCTTCTTTTATGTGCAAGTGTGTGTGAACCAAGGCTTTTTTCAACGACTTCAGTGTGGAAAAAGTGTTGAGCGAGATTTTGATTAGGTAGCCCAAACCTCCCGTTTCCATCACCACAAAAGTAGGGTCCAATTCCTTTATTTCTCCTTCTACGTAGGCAATCATCTTTCTAGTTCGTGTGTGTTGATTTCTGCAATCACTTAAATGCAGTGCTATCCTAAAATATGTAACATGCAAAACTAATAATTATAGGTCGATTGCCAACCTTGAGCTAGAAGAGGCCGAAATCACTTTTTTTTCTTCAAATGGAAGATAATTAGCGAAGACAGACGTGATTTGTGTGGAAATAATTTTCGAAATATATACAAATACAAGAAAATTACTTCCTAAGTTATAGTATTTTAGAATAGTTAGATTAGTTTCTTAAGTCTTTCAAGCACAGGCGGATGTGAATAGTGGAAAAAAACATAGAGTGGGTGAGGTGTAAGGTTGCTCAAGTTATCGACCGATAGTTTTTTGAGGGCTTTGGCCAATTCACTACCCGAATAGGTTTGTGCGGCAAAAGCGTCGGCTTCAAATTCGTTTTTGCGCGAAACGATATGCATCACTAAGCCACTGAGCATAGACACGGGCGAGAAGAGCAAAGCAAAAGCAATCAGATTTAGGTGAATAGCCAGTTCGTTACTGCCCATGGCCATAGACAGGTTGGGGTTGAATACAAAAAGAGAGAGGGTGAAAAGTAGTAGTCCGGTTTGCAAAATACCAGCCACAAAGCCTTGCACAATGTGGTTTTTCTTGTAGTGCCCTACTTCATGCGCCAAAACGGCTACCAATTCTTCGGTGCTGTGGTTTTTGATGAGGGTATCGTAAAGCACCACTTTTTTCTGAGCCCCTAGTCCCGAAAAAAATGCATTGGCTTTGGTGCTGCGTTTCGAACCGTCTCTCACATAGACTTTTG
>DMUD01000098.1 GCA_003476475.1 Cytophagales bacterium
TGTGATTGCATCGCATTGGGATTCCCGACCATTTGCCGACAATTCTAAATTAAATACAAACAAACCAATAGATGGTGCAAACGATGGCGCGAGTGGGGTGGGGGTTATTTTGGAATTGGCAAGGGTGTTGCAACATGACACCGCTCTGAAGGTAGGCGTAGATTTTATTTTGTTCGACGGCGAAGATTACGGTCAACCCGAAAACTCAGGCTTTCCAGAGATGAAAGATAGTTGGTGTTTGGGTTCTCAATATTGGGCTAAAAATTTACACAAACCTGGCTATGTTGCTTACTACGGTATTTTACTCGACATGGTAGGGGGTAAAAATGCTAAATTTGCCATGGATGGCACTTCGGCTTATTATGCTCCTGAGGTACAGAAAAAGATATGGAATATTGCAGCACAATCGGGTTATCAATCATTTTTTATAAAACAGCAAAGCGAGGAAATCATCGACGACCATTTTTATGTAAACCGAGATGCAAAAATCCCAATGATTGATATTATCGAGTGGGAACCTTCGGATGGATCATATTTTAGCCCCACATGGCATACTCATGACGACAATCTTGCCAACATCGACAAAAACACTTTGCGAGCTGTAGGGCAGACATTGCTAAATATACTTTTCAATGAATAGGCACACACAAAAATGCATAAATAAATTTGCATATTTTTGTACCATTTTAGCCTTTATGACAACTATTAAATGAATAAAATAGTTGTCATAGAGCACCACTACCTTCCACTCGTTTCATATTTTAATTTATTAAAAAATAGCGAAAAGGTGCTTTGGGAAGTATCAGAGCATTATCAAAAGCAAACCTTAAGAAACAGAACTTATATTTTATCGGCCAATGGAATGCTGATTTTGACAGTTCCAATACAGCATTCTTTCAAAAAAAATGCTGAGGTGGAAATTGACTACACCCAAAATTGGGTCAAAAATCATTTGCGCGGCATTGCTTCTGCCTACCGCCATTCACCCTATTTCGAATTTTATTTCCCATATCTTGAAGAAATATACAACTCCAAACCAAAAACACTTTTGGAGCTGAATACCCGTTTGACCTATTTAATTATCAGATTCTTGAAATTGGATTTAGTCAACGAAATCACTACACGGTATTTGGAAACATATCCTAAGGGCTATACTGACTTACGATCCAAATATCAGTACCGAGACGAGAATGTGCAAAGTAAGAATTATAAACAAGTATTTGGAGAATCTTTTGTATCCAATCTTTCAGTGATTGACCTTATTTTTAATTGCGGTCCAGATTCGAAAGAAAATTTATAAGAATTAACTTTAGAACAAATTTGTTTGTTCTCCAACTACATAAGTAATCCTGTTTATAAATTTAGGATTGTTCTCTATACTTTTTATAATCTTCTGATTTACAGGGTGATAGTTAAAATCGTACTCAGGTGAGAAATTTTCTTCATTCATCAATTCGGATGATGTACTTGCTAACCATTCGCTTTCTTTTTCCTCTTTTATTATTACTGGCCATTCTGTAGAAATATAGGAGAGTGGACCATTTGTTTTTTGGGTAATGAGGCAAAAGCTATCTTGATTTTTATCATCTGTTTCCCAACATTCCCACATTCCTGCAATACCAAATAGTTTTCTTTTTTTTGAAGTGATGTAATACGGAATCTTTCCGGCCACACTGTTTTTCCAAATGTAAAAACCGGAAACATATACGATACAGTGTTTATCTAAAGCATTCAGCAATAAAGGTTTTCCTTCAAAAGAGGATAAACTAATGCTGGTGAGGCCTTTGCTATTTTTACTGTTGTTTTTCCAACTTGGTATTAATCCCCATTTCATAAACCGAACAGAGTTTCTATCCATATTGGTTACAACAGGTAGAAAATTTGACGGAGAAATATTGAAAAGCGCTTCTTTTAAGAACTTGTTTTTGTCTTGAAAAGAAATTTGGATGTTTAGGTGTTGTTCTAGCTCTTCTGTAGTTACCGTTATGGCGAGTTTGCCTTCCATGTCTATAAGTTGATGAAAACACAGAAGCCCCAACTGGGTCGGGGCTTCTGTGTTTGAAAAAGAAATATTACATTTTTACAATGATGAACTCTGTACGTCTATTTAGCTGGTGTTCTTCTTCCAAACAAGAAGATTTTATATCACCTTCGCATGCACAATTGTTCAACAATTTGCTTTCGCCGTAGCCTTTTGAGTAGATGCGAGATTTATCAATTCCTTTGGACACAATGTAATCTACTGCCGATTTCGCACGCCATTCTGATAGCTGTTGATTCCTTGTGCTTTTGCCTCGGCAGTCGGTATGCGAGCCTAATTCAATCACTAAAGCAGGATTTTCCACCATGGCTTCTACTACTTTGTCTAGCTCAACGGCGGCATCTGGTCTAATGTCTGCTTTGTCAAAGTCGTAATAAATAGGATTAAGCTTTAAGACTTTTGCCACATCGATTCCAACTTTGATTTTATCTATGGCTAGGTCTATTGTTAGATTCAGTATAATTTCTCCAGAGTCGGTTACAATTGAATTAAAATTCACTAATTTTCCAAGATAATTTTGTTTGCTTACGTGAATATCAATTGCTATTTCATCATTGAATTTCTTGTCGCGTATTAAATTCTGGAAAAGTCCCACTTTTGTATAATCGTTAAATAATTCTTGACCTGTTTTTTTATCCACGATTCTAACTTGTGCACTATCGATCTTTTCATTGGTTTCCCTATCGGTAATTGTTCCAATTAGCATAACATTCAGCTTATCCCATAGATGTAAGTCTCTGTTCAGATTCGTGCCCCGAATTCCAACTGTGGAGATGGTTGCTGTGGAATCGTGATAGCGATTTTTAGATCCAGTAATGCGATAGATTTTTTGGTGCTCTATTTGCAGTCTGTAATTCCCTTCCTCGTCTGAGATGGTTTCGGCCAATACTTTTCCAAGGGTGTCAAAAAGCACTATACGTGTATTGGGCAGAATGACATTGGTTTTAGCATTTAAAACTTTACCTGCCAAAATCATTGCTTTTGAAGCTTCGAAGTAATACAAATCATCGTCAAACCCTCCATAGTGTCGGTTTGAACTTATGTATCCTTTTCTTCCATCTGCCCATACGGCGATACCAAAATCATCTTTTTTCGAGCTTATTGGATAGTTCATGTGTATCACTTTCTTGTCTTCGAAGCGAAATAAGTCTAATCCTCCCAAACCAGGGTGGCCATTGGAAGCGAAATACAACACACCATGGTTGTCAATGAAAGGGAAAATATCGCTTCCATCGGTATTTATTTTAGGGCCTAAATTTTCAGGTTTAGACCAACGAGTGCCGTCGAAAGTGGTTTTGTATAAGTCAGAACCGCCAAAACCACCAGGCATATCGGAAGCAAAGTACATGGTTTTTCCATCGGGTGCGAAAGCGGGATGGGCAGTGGAGTATTGTTTGCTATTGTAAGGAAAAGCAGCTACTTTTTTCCAAGTTAAAGAATCTTCTTTAAACGAATAATAAAGACCCATCTTGTTTACACCATCTTTGCTTCTTTTGGCAAATCCGCCTTTGGAGTTGTTGCGGGTAAAAACAATCATTTTTTGATTGGGTGTAAAAGTACAAGGCCCATCGTGACGGCGATTGTTGAAGCCATGGGGTAGGGGTTTGGGGTCTGATGAATGGTATTCGTTGGAATCGCCCTTAAAAATGTGGGCATGGTAACCTAGTGTTTTAGAGTCGTTGCCTGTGCTAAAAGTTTCGTCTGAATGCAAAACCTTGTTTTCTTCAGTGTAGGAATACCCTATATCTGAAGCTTTTTCTTTTCCGATATGGGTAGAGAAAATACGTTCGTTGATGCTATTGGTATCTACATAGTACATGTCTAGAAAGGCCGCATTGTTCCAGGCATGTACTCTTCTTATGCCATTTTCTTTTCTTCTTGCTGATGCGAAAACAATACCTTTTTTGTAAAAAGTGGGGCTGAAGTCGGATTGTGGGGAGTTAATATCCAATCGATACACATCATACAGTACAGAGTCTTTGTAAAAGTCATGAATATTGTGTTTGTATGCTTTGCTGAAATCATCGCCACGACTATCGTCTTTCAATGTTTTCACATTGTGGTAGCGGCCAAACCAGTGGGAGGCTTCTTCATATTTGCCATTTTGAGCCAAAGTTTGTCCATATAAAAATATCGTATAAACATCTGGGTTTACCAAACTCGTATCGGACATGTACAAAGCAAGTACTCGTTCGGCATTTTTGGTATCTCCAATTTTGAAATACGAATCGCCCAATTGTTCTAACGCGTCTAGATTTGGTTTATTGAATTTAAATGCTTCCTCGTAAGCTTCAATGGCAAGTGCATATCGCATTTTTTTGTAGTGCCTTTCGGCATTGTCAAATTGCGCAAATGCCGTAAAGTGTTGTAAAAGTAAAATATTTGATATAATGATTAAAAACTTTTTCATACAATACGCTTTTAAAAAACAAAAATTTAGAAATATCTAGGAGTGAGTATTTTGCCTCTGTCGTAGCCAAATTCATACCTAAACAAAAATTCATGAGATGTTCTGCCAAAACTTTCGTTTGGTTTGATAGAAGTGGTATAATCGAAAGCATATCCAAACCTAAACTGATCTGAAATTTGTACCTCGGCCATAATTACAGGGGCGGCAAGGCTTCTGTAGGAAAAACCTAAGGCAAACTTGTCATATAGCCACACATTGGCATTAAGATCTAATTGTACAGGAGAACCTGCAACGTGTTTTACAAGAATTGAAGGCTTTAATTTAAAACTTTCATTTAAGCGAAATACATACCCAGACATTAAAAATGAGTGACGATATTGGCGCGCGCTGAGGCCACCGTCATTTTGAATTTTGTTGTTTAACACGTGTGGTAAAGACAAACCGATATAAAATTTGTCATTACTGTAATAACCTCCAAGACCAACATTGGGTAAAATTTTATTTGGATTAGAAGAGAAAGCCATATCTGGAGTAGCATTTGCTTGGTTGGACACCTGTACACTACCAAGTTCGGCTTTGTAGTTACTCAGACCCACACTTACGCCCATCGCCAATGTTGAATTATTGGTTAGGCGAATTCTATACGAATAATTGGCATAAAATCCTGTGTTCATTATCACCCCTATCTTATCGTTGAAAACTGAAATGCCTATCCCCATTTTTTCGTTTTTGATAGGAGAATCCGCACTGAATGTCATGGTTTCAGGTGAGCCAGGTACATTAGCCCATTGTTTTCTGTACAATGCACTTACGCTCAATACATCTCGGCTACCTGTGTACGCTGGATTCACCAACATCATGTTGAACATATATTGAGAAAAAAGAGCGTCTTGCTGCGCAAAGACTTCAAAAGTGCAAGCCAAAAGTACCGTTGAAATCAAAAGGAGTTTCTTTTTCATAACTTTGTATTAAGTCTTAGTGGCTTGTTATCTGCTAATGGTGATGTATCTAAAATCTTCCTGTTCACCGTTGTTTATATTGTAGCGAATGTAATAAGTACCATCGGGTACACCATCGCCTCCTACAATCAGTCCTTTGTTAGGTATTCCATTCCAATCGTTTTTATAGTCATTATTTTCATATACCAAGTTGCCCCATCTGTTGTAAATAGAAAGTTCCATTTTCAGAGGAACTTCAGATGCGATTACAAAATTATCGTTCACACCATCGCCATTAGGTGAGAAACCTTCAGGAACAAATATGCGGTAGGGTTTTATGGTAATAATGATCGTATCAAGGTAATTGAATAAACTGTTGCAATACTTGCTTGGCCTTTTTGAAAATTCTGTAACGAAGAAAATTGCAGTATCTTTTATTTCTCCGCCTTTTCCAATGTCTTTGTTCGGCACATAAGTGAAGTCACCATTGCTAGACATTGTGATGTTGCCAAATTTTGGAAGCATATATTTGGCATTGGAAGGAATTGACATTTCCGAAGGATAGGCATATAGTGTGTCATTTTCCAAATCGGAGTCGTTCAGAAAGATGTTTCCAGATACTTCTTGGTTTCTGTAAACACTGTAGGCTTCACCTTTGGCAGTTGGTTTATAGTTTCTCCTCATCACATTGATGTAGAAGTATTTAGTATTACAGCTAGTTGGGTTGGTAGAACTACATAAGTTAAAACCTACAGTGTCGTTACCTACAAAATTTGGATTAGGTTTGTAGGTAAAAGTCGCTATACCAGCAGAAAACAATATGCTCGATTTGCCATTTTTTGGAGAAAATGCCAATGGGTCTAGTGGCGATACGACCAAAGGTTCTCCACTTGGCGAATAGTCGTCGTCGGGCTGACGAGGATTGTTCGTTTTAATTACCACAAAATTCAAAGAATCGGCGGTATCTTTGTCTAAAGAGCCTCTGTTTGAACATATTGGTGAAAGTTTTGGGTTCGAACCAATAATAGGTTTTTGACAAACAATCACTGAGGTAGTGTCAAAGTTTGAACAGATACCAGATATGATATTTCTTCTAAAAAAGAAGGTGCTCTTGGTCGGATCTAATTTGTCTTTTGCGATACGAAGTTCTTTTGTGTACTCATTTAAAATAGGAGACCATGAGTTAGGATTAGATGCATCAGTAGAAACTACCCATGAAAATGTGAACGAGCCATTGCCACCAAGAGGGTCATTTATATTTTCAATCACAAGGGTGTCGCCTGCGCAACGAGTTACATCAAGGGCGCTTATCTTACCATTATACACAATTGGCTGAACGGAAATCTTCACAAGATTAGATGTGTCATTTCCGCAAATGCCAGACGAAGCAACTATTCTTCTAAAATAATAGTCTCCAGGATTTGTAAAGCTTCCAGGGTCATAATCTTCAGTTGTATTTGTGGTAGTCCAATTGAATTTGTCATTAGAACTTTGCCAAGTATAAGGATTAACCGCAGTATTACCCAAAGCTTTTGTGCCAGTTATTTTATCAAATAACGAACCAGCGCATTTGCTTTGGTCACCGCTTATGATGTTATTGGAAATAGGTTGCTTTACACTTAATTTATAATCGAAAGTAGAATCGCCTGCATAAGTACATTTCACATTGGGATTGACAACCAAAAATACCTTTACGATGGCACCATCTATCAGGGGTTTTGGAACATTGAAAGAAGTTCCTAGGTTGGTGTATGGCACATTGTTGTAAACCCAAATGATTTGAGGATTCACGCCTGCATCTAATGTGTCTACTTTCAAAGTCAAATTATTTGAGGCACATAAATTATCAGGAACAGGAGCGGTGAAACGGATGACTGGATCAGCTTTGGTCTTTACACGAATTTCAAAAACATTCGATGTGTCATTGCCGCAATCATCGATGGTAATGCGTCTCACTCTGGTATTTTGTTGAATGTTAAATATTGATAAATCTGAATTTGCAGTTTCTACCAAGGTATCTCTCCAAATTGTGTAAGGTTCGTTCGAGATATTCCATGTAAATAATTTGTTTGGACTGCCACCTGAAGGTAGACTTACAGATTTCACTGTAAAATCACCCCCCTCACATACTGTGGATATTCCGCTTTCTATGGCACCTGGATTTAGTTTAGGGTATATCGAGAACTCGACTGCGCTTGTGAAAGCGGTATCACAAGTTGCATTTCCAAACACCGCCCTGCGTCTAAAAGAAATATTACTTGTTAATGGACCTGGAGAGTAAGTGTCAGAGGTTTCTCCAACTAAGTCTATCCAAATACTTTCATTTAAATATTGCCATTGATAACTTGGAGGTGTTATGGAACCATTGGAAGCTGGCGTATTACTGATAATAGGTCCAGGTGTTTGGCCTGAACAAAAACTAGTAATAAGAGCAGATATACTTCCTGGTTTTGCAAAACCATCCACATTTACCGTAACAGCTTCAGTGGTGCCTGAACAAGTGGAAGCGGAAGATGTGGCGATTCTTCTAAATTTAGTGGCTGAAGTGATAGAAGGAGCATTGTTGAGACTTGCAGTGTTGGAATTAATATCAAACCAATCCATGCCATCAAAAGAATATTGCCAACTGTAAGCAAGAGGATCCGTTCCACCCGAAGCTGAAATATCGTTGTTTAAAATGGGCGATGTGCCACTACAAACAGAAGTTAGGCTGGCGCTAATTTTACCAGCCACAACAGCATTGTCGATATTAATCGTCAAACTTGAACTGGTATCTTTTTTACATGGCCCTGTAGAAGTAATGACACGTTTGAAATAGGTGGTAGTGTTTAATGCAGATGGCGCATAATTTATAACATTATTCGTACCTATCGCATCTGTCCAACTAGAGTTATCGGTCGATTGTAACCAAAGGTAAGTGGTTGGCTGAATACCTCCAGTAACGACAGTACCAGTCAGAGATGCGGGAGTGCTACCTGCACATATAATTTGACTTGCTGAAATAGTATTACTGGAAGAAACAATAGGTTGAGTTACTTTTAACAATAAGGGGTTAGAAGTTGCCGTACATTTCAATGAATTTACAATGCCTCGATAATAGGTAGATGAAGTAAGACTTTGAGGGGTGTAAGTACTTGAAGTAGCACCTGATATAGAGGGACTCCAAGTGGTACCATTACTAGAAAATTGCCACTCGTACTTAAACGAACTTGGCGTGCCACCAGTGGGTGTAAGTGTACCGATTGTGCTTGTGTTTCCTGCACACAAACTAGAATCAGATACAGAAATAGCTCCTAATGTTAAAGTGGGGTCAACTAGTACAGTATAGGCTGCAGAAGTGTCGTTTTTACAATTATTTAGTGCGATTCTTTTGTAATGGGTAGTTTGAGTTGGCGAAACACTTAAAGTTTGTGTACTAATTCCAATGATTGGACTGAAATCACTATTGTTAGATGTTATAGAGCTTAGCCATGCGTATCCATAACTATTTTGCGCTGGACTGTTGCCTATTGTTTTGGCATTGTTACCCTGGCAAATGGTGTCGCCTTTTCCTATTGTATTGTTAGCTATATTTTGGAGTACTGTTATTGTTTGAACGGGAGAATTACCAAAGCAACTACCTAAAATGTTAGTAACTTTAGCTCTGTAGCTCGCGGTGCCCAATGCACTACTTACCAACAAAGTAGAATCTGTAGAACCAATTATTTTAGTGTTATTGCGATACCAGGTATAGATATAATTTGATGAAGCTGGTTTGGCACTTGCAGTTAGAATAAGATTACTCCCACTACAAACATCGAAAGAATTTGTGCTGGAGCTTAGCGTGACGTCAGGTACAATGCAAGGGCATTTTTTTGTGACGGCAACTCTCACTCTGCCACATGGATAATTACCAGTAGCGCTTAATACCCAATTAACAATC
>DMUD01000036.1 GCA_003476475.1 Cytophagales bacterium
GCAATTCATCCCCACAAGAACTGGTTACAAGCAAGTAATTGTTATATTTTTTTTTATTTTTAACGAAATAGGACACGATGATGTGTGCTGGCGTTTCCAGATACTCTAAATAGTCAGTTGGCTGATATGGAGTGTATTGGCTTATGAAAAAGGCGATTTCAGCAAAATAAGGTTGGTCTTTGGTGATAATGTTAGCAACAGGTGAACTGGTTTTGTTTTCTTTTGGCACTTGGTCTGTACGGTTCCCTGTGTGCAATTCAACAGTCAGCAGTGTGTCGGTGGAGCCAAGCGAGTTTTTGGCCCAAATCGTTTCACCTTCAATATTTACCAAAGACAGAAATTCATTTTCCCACTGCCACTCATTTTTTTCGGCATCCCACACTTTTATTCCACTATGAATTGGCAGGTCTTGTTGTAAGAAACCGTGAAAAATAACATTTTGGGCCACCACTGCCTCTACACCTATCCACCAGTCCAGTTGTATATCAATTTTTTTCAAGTGGAACGAATCGTTCAGAAAATAAAAAAACACCTGTTTGCTTCGTTCTTCCCTTAGTTCTATCAGATATGATATGTGGTCTGATAAAGAAGGGATAAGCCGCCAAATAGGATATTCGAAATAATGTTGGAAAAGGATTTGCAAAGCTTGTTTTGTAACTTGGGCAAAAATAGAGAAAATGAATAGGAATACATTTTGGGGTACGTTCTTTTGCCTTTTTTTATGGGCAATAGCTTTGCAAGCCCAAGAGCGGGTGTTGTGTTTGAAAATAGAAGGAGAGATAGACCCTCGCAGCACCCGATATGTAAAACTCGCCCTGATGCAAGCCGAATCGGTAAAAGCAGGGGTTGTGGTGGCCGAAATCAACACGTTTGGCGGTAGGGTAGACGATGCCGATAAAATAAGAACGATGATGCTGGAGAGTAAAGTGCCACTATTGGCATTTATTAACAAGAATGCCGCCTCGGCAGGTGCCTTGATTTCCATTGCTTGCGACAGCATATACATGGCCCAAGGAGCCAACATGGGCGCCGCTACAGTGGTTATTGAAGGTACAAGCCAAGCTGCACCCGACAAATACCAATCGTATATGCGGTCTATGATGCGCTCTACGGCTCAGGCCAATGGCCGCAATGCTCAAATTGCCGAAGCTATGGTAGATCAAAACCTAAAATTGGACAGCACCATAAAGAAAGATGGTCAGGTAGTGACCTTCACGACACAGGAAGCCATTCGTTTTGGATTTTGTGACGGCGAGGCGAATAATGTAAAAGAGGTATTGTCGAAAAGTGGCCACGAAAATGCCGTTATCGAAAATTTTGAACTAGACTGGGCAGAAAAAGTGGTGGCCTATTTTCTTAATCCTGCCCTTAGTAGTATCCTCATCATTTTGATATTGGGGGGCTTGTATTACGAAGTGCAAGCACCCGGTTTTGGTTTGCCAATAGTAGTGTCGATAGTGGCGGCGGTGCTTTATTTTATCCCTTATTACCTTACAGGATTGGCTCAAAACTGGGAGATTTTGTTGTTCTTTTTGGGTTTGGTGCTGCTTTTGTTAGAAATATTGGTGATACCGGGTTTTGGTATCGCGGGCATTTTGGGCATTGTGCTGGTGCTGTTCTCCTTGTTTTTGGTCATGCTAAACAACGATTTTTTCGATTTCAGTTTGGTGCCCGATTCGGTGCTATTACATGCAGGCATTAGTTCGGCCATTGCACTGGTTGGCGTTACCGTGTTTGTTTTTTGGGCATTGGGCCAGTTGGCAACCAACAAGCGAATGGCTAAAATTGCTTTGCAAACGAAATTGGATAGCAAAGACGGTTATTCGGCTGCGAGCAACCTGTCAGGCCTTTTGGGTAAAAAAGGTAAAGTGGTGTCGGAATTGCGTCCTTTTGGAAAAATTGAAATAGAAGGCCAATGGTACAGTGCCCTTTCCAGTACTTCTTTTGTAGCGAAAGGTACGCTGGTGGAGGTAGTAGGTCAAGAATATAACAATTTGAAAGTGAAGTCTGTTGGTTGAAGAGCGAGACTTCTGGTTTTGCTCGAGGATAAATATTTATTCTGTATGTATTGTTGCGTTACAAAAGTGGGCTATTTGGCTTTTGTATTCTGTGTAAATGAGTTTAAACCGCTAAATTGCAACAAAATAAATTTATTTGTTTTTGGCATTTCTCGACATTTAGGTTAATTAGGAACTAAGAGCTACGAACTTTAAACTCTTATAACGCTTCATTTTTTATGTAATTTTTCATATTTTTGCGGAAATATTACGAAAACGATGATAAAAAATTTTTTATTCTTTCTCTTTTTTATAATGTTTCCCCGTTTTTTGTCTTTCGCCCAATCACAAGACACGTTGTATTTGCATCATAATACTGGCGCAATATTCAAATTTGCCGTTGGTGAAGTGGACAGTATTAAATTTTTGTCTTCTGCCCAATCACAAGACACGTTGTGCTTGCATCATAAAACTGGTACGATATTTAAGTATTCCGTTGTTGATGTTGACAGTATCATATTTTTTGCGGTAATCCCCAAACTTATCACTACAAAAATAAGTAGTATTTCAGGCACCAGTGCTACTTCAGGTGGTACCATAACTAGCGACGGTGGCGCATCCGTCACGGTTCGAGGAGTGGTGTGGAGCACAAGTCAAAATCCCACCGTGGCACTTGACACCAAAACGAGCAATGGCACTGGTAAAGGCACTTTTAGCAGCGCCATCACAGGTCTAATCCCCAACACCACCTATTATATTCGAGCCTATGCCACCAATAGCGTAAGCACTGTATACGGCAACCAGTTGAGTTTCACAACCAGATACCCAGCCAACATAGATGGCTATACCTATCCCATCGTGACCATAGGCTCTCAAACTTGGATGGCGGAGAACCTTCGAACCACCAAGTATAGCGACGGCACGTCTATACCATTAGTAACGAATACAACCACCCCCACCACACCTGCAATGTTTTGGTACAACAATGACCAAAGGTTTTATAAAGCGAACAAGTATGGGGCTTTGTACAACTGGTATGCAGTAAGCCCTACTACTAACGGCGGCAAGAACATTTGCCCCACAGGTTGGCACCTGCCCAGCGACGATGAATGGACTATATTGACCACTTATTTAGGTGGTGAAAGTGTGGCGGGTGGCAAGTTGAAAACCACGGGAACCACAAAGTGGATGTCGCCTAACGCAGGAGCTACTAGTACTAGCGGTTTCTTGGGTGTTCCGGGTGGTGGCCGTAGCTACGATGGTGATTTCTCAAGTAGTGGATACTTCGGCTACTGGTGGACTACTTCCGAGAATAATACCGACACCGCTTGGCTTAGATATCTGAACTATAACAATGACGATGTATATAGATTCGACTTCTACAAGGAGACTGGTTTTTCTGTTCGTTGTATAAGAGATTAGTCATTTCAATTATTTAAATTCTCCGCACAACTGGCGTTAATAATAGGAATGGCAGTGTCACAAGAATTGCCTGTTTACAAATCGGAATATCATTTTTTTTGGTGGTTTTTTGTGTGAATTGTTTTCTGAACTAAGTAAGGTGTATTCACCTGACATAGTTATTTCATCTTACCCACTTACATTTAACCACTAAAACATCCATAGGTTCTTTGTAATACGTGGCACTAAAGACAAGATGTTTTTTAGTCTCGTAAGATAATCCTGGCAAGCTTACAGCATTAATTCACTTTCTTCAAGGTTTGTCAACTTTTTGTGTGGGTAAGGATTGAAAGTCGTAATTTTACCCCATGTTATTGTCTTATCCTTTGTTTTTATTCACGCTTTTGGCCATGGTCATTCCCTTGGTCTTGCATTTTTGGGGCATTAGGGTGTATAAAAAAGTGTATTTGAGCAGTGTTGCGCTACTGCAAATGGTAAAAGTAGAAACCAATACTACACAACGACTGAAAAAAATTTTATTATTAACGGCTAGGCTTTTGCTGCTGGCATTTTTAGTACTAGCTTTTGCGCAGCCTTTTTGGGAAGACGAGATGCCAATGGCTCATATGGGCGCCGGGACAAGCGTGGCGGTGCTCGACAATTCGGGTAGTATGTGTTCTCGTCGCGATC
>DMUD01000084.1 GCA_003476475.1 Cytophagales bacterium
CGTCTATCACATAGACTTTTGTACCTGGAAATCCTTCTTTGGCACAATATTCAGAAATGGCTTCTTTCAGTGCTCCTTCTTCAAGGGGCGTAAGTTTGTTGAAAATGGGCAGAATGAGGCTTGTGTAAAACATGTTCAATACCAACATGAGTACTGTGGCGATTGCCCAAAATACCACCCAAAAATTTTGTCCCAAGTTTAGCACCAGCGAAAGAAGCAGAGACACTAGCGCCCCACCTATTAGTGCGCCCAATAGGTAGCCTTTTATTTTGTCCAAAATGAAGGTTTTGAGAGTGGTTTTGTTGAATCCATGCTTTTCTTCAATTACAAAAGTGGCATAGTACTGAAAAGGCAAGCTAAGCAGGTCGAAGGCAACAAATAGCAATCCAAAAAACGCCAAGGCCAACAAAATAGGATGGACAATATATTGCGAAAGAAAGTGGTGAAGCCAACCAAAACCACCGGCTACCAACATGCAGCCCGACAACACAAAACTGAAGGCTGAGCTTATGAAACCAAACTTGGCCGTATCTTTTTGGTAAGCCACCGAGGCCTTGTAGCGTTCTTCAGTGTATATGCCACTGGCTTGGCTTGGGAGTGCCGCGTGCAGAGTTGTCAGATTCAAATAATCGAGCGCTTGTTCGAACAAGTAGTCGAACACAAACAAGGCAACTAAAATAAGGAAAAGGGTATGTGGACTCATGAAATTAAATTAAGCGTTTAGTTTGCGGTGGCGGAAAAGCTTCACCAGCTTTGGGACAAAATCTTCGTGGGTAAGTATTGGGGTGTAACTCGATTTGGTTTTTCGGCACACCTCTTGCAGGTTTTTTCGGTTTTCTATGAAACTGCTATTTATTTTTTGGCGAAAAGCCCTCGAAGAGGTGTTCATCCAAACAGTTTTGTTACCCTCTTTGTCAAAAACGGGTATTATGCCCAACATCGGGAAGCGCATTTCGCGAAGTTCTGCAAGCTGTATGGCCACCACGTCGTGTTTGTTGCACATCAATTTAAAGTTTTCCAAATAGCCCTCGTCGATAAAGTCGGAGATGAAGATGATGATTGCTTTTTTCTTCATCAATCCCATCGTGTACCGTATTGCCTCGTTCAGGTTGGTCTTGCGCGAGTTGGGTTTCAGCTTATATAAGGTCGAGATAAGTTGGTAGCCGTGGCGAAGTCCTTTGTCGGGTTTTAGATATTTTTCTTTGGTATCGGTAAAGCACAAAAGGCCCACTTGGCTGCTTTCGCGCAAGGCAGAAAGAGCTAAAACACCGCATATTTCTTTGGCAATGTCTATTTTTTTGAGCCCCGAACGCCCAATTTCCTGAGAGGCACTTACGTCGAGAACGAAAAAAACAATTTGCTCCTTTTCTTCTTTAAATGTTTTTACATAAGTGTCGTGGCCTTTTGCACTCACGTTCCAGTCGATGGTGCGAATGTCGTCGCCGTACTGATACACGCGAACATCGTCGAACTCGATGCCTGAACCTTTGAATACCGAGTGGAAGTCGCCTTGCATTTGGTTATTGATGGCTTTCCGAATCTGTATTTCGTATTTTCTCAGCTTTTTCAGCAGCTCTTTCATGGCAAGGCAAAAATAAGCAAAGTTTTGGGTTGTGCTTTGGAGAAGATGTTACACAGGGTAGCATTTCATTCATAGCCCGAATATTTTTCCAAGTTCAATTCCAATGTGCCTATCTTCACTTTGGCTCGCAGTTTCAATGGGATTTTTTCACAGTCGGCGCTTATCCAGCAAATGATGGCCTCTTTTTTACTAAAAATCGAATTTTCGGGCATTATGGGCGATATTTTGAAACTATCTCTTTTGCCATATTTGGTTTTGATTTCTTCTTTGCCCAAATACTTCAGTCTGAATTCAAAAGTAGAATCGTCGAGAAAAATATTCAGTTGCACAATATCATTTTTCTTCATAAGATGTAGCGAAGTGGCGTTTAGGGCCAAATAAGCGCTAATCATGTCGTGCACATTGGCAGGAGTGTTGTAAGTGGCCACTTGGTATTCGTCTTGGTTGGTTTTGGTCGATACCACCGCCAGGTTGTTCAAACGGTCAAATTCGGTCAGTTCTTCTTTGCTGTAATTGTTTTCGCGCAATTCGCGAATAAAACGAAATGGCAATCCGATACTGGTATCGACATAGCTCATCCACCGGTCTTGTATTTTGGCAAAAGCAGCAAAAGTTCCGGCTGTTTTGCCCATTACTTCTAATTTGTAGCACTTTTTGCCTTCAATAAGGTGTGCATTGGTTTCCGATTTGCATTCCATGGTGCCCGCTTTCAGAAAACCAAATCGAATTGTGTATGCCATGTGGCGGTTATTGAAAAAAAATGGTTTGGTTTCGTTTTGGGCATACAATGCAAAAGGTGTCGCAACAAAAATTGCGATATTAAGCCATTTTTTCATAAATAATTGCGAGTGCCGCGACATTGCCAATGCTAAAAAACAAGAAATGAGGATATTGAGAACAAAATATACCCAATATACCCAATAATGACACATTCGGTTTTTCAGGCCCTCTAAATCTTTCCCAAGGGGGGCGAATAAATCCATCCTTTGTAAGCTATAAGTATGTAAATCCTTCGGTTTTAAACACTTTTGTATTTTAAAACTTTCAGTTCTGGTGCGAGGGTATTGCGTATGTGCCACTCATGCCGAATTTGGTAAAATCCTCATTCTTGCAAAAAATTCAGGCAAGCCGGAATGCTTGGGAAAAATACAAGGCTCGCTTTTGAAAACACTGCGCTAGTGGAAAAAAGGTGACAACACCTTACACAGCACGAAATTCTTGGTTGTAAGGTAGGCATCTGCCAAGGCAAAATAAAAATGAACCCTATTGGCCTCCCGAAAATGTTTTCTCCAATAACGTCCTTAAAAAAGTTATCTCTTTTTGTAGGTCTTTAATTCTTTCTTCATACACCTCCTTTATTTCAAAAGTATCTGATGAGTGATGACACATGAAATGATTGTTTTTGAAGTCTGTATTGTTGAAAATAACCCTTTCGTCGAAACTAAAAATATCTTGAATGGTAGTGCCTAAAATCTTAGCAATAGTTTCTAGTCTTTGTATGGATACTTCAACTTCGTTACGCTCTATTTTCCCGTAACCTTGAGGAGTCATATCAAGTTGTTGCGCCACGTATTCCTGCGTGAAATTCCGCATCTCCCGAAATTTTTTCAAACGCTCGCCTAATTCTGCATTCATGAAACTATGTGTTTACAAAACCAATTAATAATTTGTAATTACAACTCAAATATAATATTTCCTATTCAATCCTACCTACTTTTGTGAATTAAAATTTTTAATAATTCTATAGTTTATGAACGGCTGTTTTAGAGAGTTATTTTGTGTTATCTACCTGGAAATGGCGCTAGAGAATAGCGAATGAGTCGCTAGTATCGAATTTGGCTAAAGTTTTCATCCTTGCAAAAAAATCAAGCACTCCGGAATACTTGAAAAAAAAGCACAATGCTCACTTTGCTTAATCGCAAGCAACTATAGCCTCTATTTCATGCCCGTTCCAC
>DMUD01000326.1 GCA_003476475.1 Cytophagales bacterium
AAAATGACCCATTACAAACTGATGAATTTTTTCCTTGTATTTCAAATGCAAGTTCTGAAATTCGTGAAGCGCCGTAAAGCGCTCAATATTCAAGCCATTTGGTACAATAAGGTCGGGTTTACGACCCAGCAAGGCAACACACTCCTTGGCAGTTACTTCGCTTACAGTACTAAAAACATGCGAGCCATGAGCTGCTGCGCGTTCAACCAGTACAGTGGATTCAATATTGAAATATTTGGCCTCTTTTGCCCAATCCACAAATGATAGATTTTCATAAAACCTTGGGTCGTTCATCGCCAAATACCTGCCCAACATGGTCGCATGGGTAGTAAAAATGGTACCTACAGGGGCATTGTCTTTTCGCAAACCCGGAATTGCGGTTCCTGCCATCCACTCATGAAAATGGGCAAGTAGTTTGTTTTTGTCTTTGGTATTTTGAATAAGTTCCCAAATGAAAAGACGTGCCAATTCTCCAAAGGCACAAACTTGGTCAAACAAGTCGTTTCCATCTGGAGAACTTATATTATGGTGCTCCCACAATATATACTTTATCTCTCCCAGACGGAAATAGGCAGAAAAAGGATTTAACAATACCACCCTGGGACGACCCGTAACCAACCATTGGCCATAATGCACGTCAAAGCCTTTATTGCGAAGGTTCATCGCCGAACGGTAGAAAGGACAATCTTCGTCTTCCAAGGGCTCAAATTCAGACGGTGCCTGGCCCGAAAAATAAGGCCCCATTACACAATAATTTTTCTTCCACCTTTCTACCATGGAAGGGACTTTCGATCGAATAACAGTATAGATGCCACCTACTTGATTGCATACTTCCCATGCCACTTCCACAAGCATGGGTTCTTTCGGGTTCTTCTTTTCCAAAAGCAGTTGGTTAATAGATTAAAACTTATTGATCTTCTTCAATCGTTATTTTAACGATTTTGTCGCCTTGGCGCAGTTGTTCGATAATATCCAATCCCTCGTAAACTTTACCGAAACAGGTATGCCTGCGGTCAAGATGGGCTGTTTGTTCTCTCGAGAGTACGATAAAGAACTGTGAGCCTCCGGTATCGCGACCAGCGTGCGCCATAGACAAGACGCCTTGTTCGTGATATTGGTTTTGGCCGTCTAATTCGCATTTGATTTGATAGCCAGGACCACCGCGACCATCGCCACGGGGACAACCGCCTTGTACTACAAAGCCAGGAATTACCCTATGAAATGTAAGCCCGTCGTAAAAACCGCTTTTCGAGAGTTTCACAAAATTGGCTACTGCAATAGGGGCATCTTTATCGAAAAACTCTACTTTCAAAGTACCCTTTTCGGTTATAATTTCTCCTTTTGTCATCTCAAAAATTTATAGGCGAATATAACAGTAAAATGGCTTACGTTCAGACTAAACTTTCAAATAGGGCAAAATTGCTTAGAAATCGTAGCCCAAGGTAACGTGCCAAACAGGCCTTTGCACTACATAATCCAAAATGCCCCAAGCCATATCTACTTTCATGTAATAGCCCAAAAAAAGCGTTCTTATGCCTGGCCCAAAACCTTGTAGCCAAGGATTTCGGTAGTTGATTACTTTGGCAGAAAACAAAGGATTGCCCACCCCAAATACTGTGGTGTTGAAATTGTTGTCTTTGTCCCAAGGACTGAGACCTGTCCAAGCAGTACCTACATCATAAAAGGCCGTAAGCTGTAAATTTTTGAAAAAATTGCTGCCTATCACCCCCCTGTAAAAATACTTCACTATGGGCCAGCGCACCTCAGCATTCAGCAAAAGATACCTGTTGCCATACAATTGGTTAAAATAAAATCCGCGCATAGTGGTGACATATTTGTTAAATAAAAGATCACGCTTGTCCAAGAAAATATCGTTGTACAAGGGACTAACAGGGTCGTTGGTGTTTACAGCATATCCCGATGCCCAATTGTCCATGCCACCCATCAGAAAATTTTTGGGCGAAGCCCCAATGAAAGCCCCCCCAGAAACTCTCGAGGCCAAAATCAGTTCTTGGTGTAGACGTTGATATCTCCTGAAATCTAAACCCAATCGTCCGAAATCCATTTGGGGAGTTTTGCCAAATGTACCCTTAGTTTGCTGAAAAGCGTGATTAAACTCGTAAGACAATCGAAACTTGGTGCCTTCCTGCATGTTTTGTCCAGTAACCAATGTATTGTCGTACACGGCTTCGGCGCGGTAACTGCCGTAATGTGTAAATGCATCGAACGGGTCGGGTGTGGTACCAGTGTTGAGCGGGAAAGCCAAATTGAAACGGCTATTCATGTAGTAGGGCGCAAAACTTACCCGAAAAGTATTGGTAAAAGGGTACGCCACTTCTAATTCCCAGCGATTGAGTGTGTATTTTGTAGGAAAAAAAGTTGTTTGGTTGAAGAGGTAAAGGCGTTGTTTTTCGTAGCGAAAACGGTAATCTATTCTTTTTTTCAAGTATTGATATTCAAGATAAACTGTACTAGTACGCAAATCGCTACTGCCAAACAGACCCCCATAAAAACGGTGGTCGTTGAACATGTCGGTGAGGGTGGCGTTCATTACCACACCAAAACCGCGCAGTGGGTCAAAAACGATGGTAGAAACGGTATTTTCTACTCCTAGCCTGTGTCTCGATTTCCACAAACCACCTTTTGCGGCAAAAACCTGATAATCTGATTTGTATAAATAGTACTTATCGGTTTTAATGCCTGTCTTTTTATTGAATAGGCCAGCGCTTGCCTTTAGGGTATTTTTTTCCGATTCAAATACAAAAGTTTCAGTTTGTACCGTATCCAAGTTCAATACATTGACGGTGGTGTCTTGAGCTAGTTTGTTGATGGCGGAATCGCTCATGGTGCCACTCATGATGGCATTGACCAAGTTGTCCAATTTGGCATTTTCCTGTTCGGCTCTTATTTTTTCTTCTGCTACTTGTATGGCTTGCTTCCTATTTTGTTCCACCCGTGCTACTTCCATTCGGTGCTGTTCTTCCATGCGCTCTTTTCTGGCCGTTTTGGTTGTTTCAAATGTTTGGTTCAATTCCAATGGTTCAAAAAACACTCTCTCTTTGCCCATATTTACTGTTACATAAGTAATTCCATTAGCGGAGGCATTTACATCATAGTCACGAAAACTACCCACATTGTTGGTGATTTGAAGTCCCTTGTGCAAGGTATCGGCGAGGTCCAATTTATTCACATTCAAAATGCCGGTTTTGTCGCTCAAACAAAGAATGGTGTGCGCATCATACACAACTGGTTTAGTTTCATTGTCGATAGTATTGGTTATTCTTTTCAGTACGGTGGCCGATTTTTCGGGCTCATACAAAAACAAATCGAGGTTAGTGCCTAATAACCTAAAACGACCTGCATCTACGCCCAGCGTATCGTTGTGCCTGTTACTGCTCCACACAATGTTTTTGCTTCCTCTTACATAGGCTGGATTCAAGTCGTCGTACATATCGTTGGTGATGACACGTGTTTTTGCCCTGCGCGTGTCGTATTCGAACAAGTCACTTTGCCCGTTCCTTTCTGCCGAAAGAACAATTAAGTTATCGTCGGCGGAATAATTGAAATCAAGTATTTGATTGAAATTATAAATCTTGGTTCGGCTTTTTAGTATTCCGTTTGCATTATATGTTTTTAAAATATGGTGATTGTTCTTTTTTACCATCACTGCTATGTGGTTGTTGTTTTTCCATGCAATGAGGGGGATATTGAAATTTACCTTTTGGTTTACCAAATTGTTACCACCTCTGTTTATGGTCTTTTTTCTCGAAAAACTCACTTTAGGTTGTTCACTTGGTCGGTCCGTGGCTTCGCCTTGCTCTTTTCCCAACAAAGTATCTTCTTCTATTCCCATTTCTTTGTCGATATCGGAGAGTTTGAAAGGTGCTATCGCCCTATCACTCGGTTCGGTAATTGAACTTTTGGGCTGTTCTCTTTTTATTTTAACCAATTTCACCGCATATCTACCTTTCAGATTTTGAGTATAGGCCACGTAGTTTCCGTTAGGACTTAACTTCACCTTATAGTAATCTACATTGCGTACATTGTACTTTTTCGCGCGTGCTTCTTTGCTGGGCATTTTGTACTCTTTGCCCGTTTCCAATGCCATATCTTTGTAGTATTTCCTCCATTCCTTCAAAAAATCGCGGTAGGTCATTTCGAGGGTTCCTTCTATCGCTTCCCTGTCGTTTCGCAACATGCGGGCATAGGTAATAATGTTGGCCATTTGCGATTCGCCATACTGTTCTGTGATAAAACTAAAGATGGATTGGCCCAAAATTTCGGCCTCTTTTCCTCGAAATTTGGCAGGATTGCGCAGCCTATATTTAAACACCGCATCGCGCATATAGTCGTCCATTTCTTGGTTCCAACCACGACCCACGTAGGCTGCCGCACCCGCTATAAACCATTCGGGAAGATTCATGAGCAGTGAATTTTGATATACCTCTCGTATGTTGCCACCGTACAACAAATCGGTGATGTAGATGCGCGCTATCGAAGTGTTGATGTCATTTTTGAAATCGATGAGGTTGCCGTTGAAGGCTATTTCAGCGTTCAATTTCATGAAGTTGGTTTGTCCGCCTACGAAAGCCGTTTCGTCGTCAAGCCCAATATTGCTTTGCAACAAGTCGGAATGGGAGTTGTAAAGCAGAAGTTTGGTTTTGCCAAATGGCGCATAGCCAATCATTTTGCTTATGCGCTTGTACTCTTCTTCGGCATGCAGGGCTGCAAAACGGGCTATTTCAGAGCCTTCTTTGTAGAAATATATTTCGAAGTTGTCGGTCTTGTAGTAGGTCCAGTCAAAACGCTTGGTCTGAATACGGTTTTTGCCAAAATGGTCGGTGGTGTTTTGGGCTTCAGAAAAAAGAGAATGCAACACACCCAACAAAAGCAGGAGAGGAAATAATGAATTGGGCTTTAGCCTATTGCACATCTACCAAAAGCGTGTTGATTGGAAAATAAAGGTAATCAAATCGTACGAGTTTGAGCAAAACAGCCCAATATGAAGACGGGAGAATAGTTGCATTTAATAATTACCGCATGTTCATGATTCGTTTATTGCTTCCAGAATATGCTCACATGCTTGCACTATTTCATTCTTGCTAATGGTGAGTGGGGGTGCCACTCGCATAGAGTTGTCGCAAAACAAAAACCAATCGGTTATCACGCCCTTTTTGATTGCCTTGTCTATCACGGGCTTCAGGCTTTCAAAGTTCTCCATTTCAAAGGCCATCATCAAGCCTTTGTTTCTAGAAGCCTTTATTTTAGGATGTTGCAGCATCGAAAGGAAAAGCTGTGCCTTTTCTGCTACCTGATATATGAGATTTTCTTGTTGTATTGCTTCTATTGTAGCTAACGAAGCGGCACAACAAACTGGGTGGCCTCCAAAAGTGGTGATATGTCCCAATATGGGATTATGTTTCAGTACCGACATTATTTCGACAGACGAAATAAAAGCACCCAATGGCATGCCACCGCCCATCCCTTTGGCACAAACCAAAATGTCGGGGGAAATGTCGTAATGTTCAAAAGCCCAAAATTTGCCAGTGCGGCCAAATCCACATTGTATTTCGTCGAGCACGAGCAAAACACCTTTTTCGTCGCATTTCCGACGTAGTTTTTTAAAATACTCGGGCGAAGCTACTCTTACACCTGCTTCACCTTGTACGGTTTCTACCACCACGGCAGCTGTTTGCTCGTCTATTTGCTCCAAATCTCTTTCCTGCCCAAAATAAATTCGATTGGTGAGTGGCAAAAGCGGACGAAAATTTTGTTTCAATTTTTCGTTGCCCCCTATGGAAAGTGCCCCATGGGTGCTGCCATGATAAGCGTCGTAACATGAAATTATTTTACCTCTTCCTGTGTAGCGTTTGGCCAATTTCATGGCTCCTTCTATAGCCTCGCTACCCGAATTGGTAAAGTAAACCGAAGAAAGTGTGCTGGGCAAAAGAGAGGTCAACCTTTGTGCCAAAAGCACCTGCGGCGACTGTACATATTCGCCATAGACCATTAAATGCAGGTATCTGTCGACTTGTGTCTTGATGGCTTCCACCACCCTGGGATGGCGATGCCCCACATTGCTGACACCTATACCTGAAATTAAATCTATGTATTTTTCGCCATTTGCGCCGTACAAATACACTCCTTCTGCTTTTTCAATCTCCAACATCAAAGGAAAATCGGAGGTTTGGGCAACGTTTTGCAGAAAAAGCTCTCGGTTGGTCATTTTCTAATTGCGCATTTTGTTAGCTTACTTTGCTTAGTATCCGAAAAGTTCGGACAGGGTAAGTTCTTGTACCGAACCATATTGCTCCAGAGCTTTGAAATTCAACTTGTCTTTAGCTCCAATTAATAAAATTGACTTCGGCTTTTTGCTGAGGTATTGTTTGTGAAATTCAGCAATATTTTTCAGTGTCATACCAGGCAGGGCTTTGTACACATCCTTCCGTAAGTCATAGTCCAAGCCCAGCTTTTTTGCATTTTCATAACTCATGAGCACTTCTGCTTTAGTGACGCGCTCAGTTTCAATGCTATTCAAGATCGACTCTTTGGCAAGGTCGAAAGCGGGGCTCGACTCGGGCATATTGTCCAATAGGTCTTCCATAGCTTGCATGGCCTCGGGCAATTTGTCGGCTTGGGTGCCTATATACGAAACAATGTAGTTGGGCTTATTTTTTTCGGCTGCCATAGTATAGCGCGAACGAACGGCATAAGCCAAGGCTTTCGATTCGCGTATTTCCTGAAATACAATAGAACTCATGCTTCCACCAAAATATTCGTTGAAAAGGGTTGCCGCAGGTGCCAAATTCTTGTCGTAATCTACTGATTTTGAAAGGAAAATCATTTCGGCTTGCACCATATCGTAGTTCACCCAATAGGTTTTGGTTTGTTCCAAAGGCAGTTCCTTAAATTCTTTTTTAGGTGGAATGGGCAAAAAAGTACTGGGAATTTTGTGCATCGTATTTAGTTTGGCTACAAACTCGCCGCCGTTGGCAGGGCCATAGTACAACACTCTGTGTTTGAAAGAAGTAAGGTTGGAAATGAGTTGCGTAAGCTGCGAAGGCTTTAGCGCACGCAATTGTTCAGTGGAGAGGATGTGTCTGAAAGGTGAGTCGAAACCATATTTGGCATAACTGGCCAATGCTTGCTGTAGTATGACTCCTTTGTTCAATTTATTATTGGCACGTTGCTTCAATATGCTGTCTATCAAATCGCTGAGTGCTTTCTCGTCGGCTTGGGGCGAAGCGAGCAATTCTTCAAACAAGGCCAAGGCTTTGTCGAAATTTTCTTGCAAACCGTTCAGCGACACATATACCCTGTCCGACGAAACAAAAACAGAATAGGTACAGCCAAGTTTAAAAAATTCTTGTTTCAACTGTTCGGCAGAATAGCGTTTGCTACCCAAAAACTTCAAATATTCTACCGCTAGCCCCAAAGTAAGGTCGTGATCGGTACCCATGTCCAATACATAATATAATTCAAAAAGTCCATTTTCAGCATTTTGCTTATACAATACTTCTATTTCATTTTTCAGTTGCAGGCGCTGAATGTCTTTTTGGTAATCGACAAAAACAGGTCTGATAATACCTGAAGGTTCTTTCATCAATCTTTTGTAAAAAGTAGAGGCTGAATCGCGGTTCACGGCCACCGGCGTAATGGCAGGTTTCACAATTTTTTTCACCGTAGTATCTGTACCAATGCGTTTATAGGCCACCACATAGTTTTCTTGAAAATACTTGTTGGCAAAATCGACGATTTCTTGTTTCGTAATTTTAGACTGAAGGTCAATTTCAGAAATGTAGTCTTTCCATGGCATACCCAAAATAAAGGCCGAAACAAAGGCATCGGCACGTGAAGAATTTTTCTCGTATGCCTTCATGTTGCTGGTTTTTAGGTCGTTGACAATGGCGGGCAAAAGCCAATCTCCAAATTTGCCCTGCTTGATAGAATCGATTTGGGAAAGCAAAAGTGTTTTTACTTCTTCGAGCGACTGCCCCTCGCGGGGCATGCCCGAAAGAAACAAGGCCGAGTAATCGCGCAAGCGAATAGGAAAGGCGGCACCGCCCATAATTTTTTGTTTTTGGTTCAAATTCAAGTCGATAAGCCCTGCTTGGCTGTTGGACAATATTTGACTCAGAAACTCCATTGCCAACGATTCGCGTGTTTTCACGCCTGGAAAGCGAAAAGCGAGTGTGACTTTTTCGGCAGTAGGTCCTATTATATTTTTCACTACTGGTTTGACTATGGGCGCTTCTACAGGGGCTTGAAAAGCGGGTACGGTTTTGGGCTTCCATTTGCCAAAATACCGGTCTAACATTCGAATAGTTTCGTCGGGATTCAGGTCGCCACTCAAGCAAATGGCAATGTTGTTGGGTACATAATAGGTATTGAAATATTTTTTTATTTCCGT